>NZ_JARWAK010000004.1:0-277924 GCF_031451675.1 Halomonas koreensis
GTTAAAGAGCATCTCGCTTTGCCGTGCCGACCAGACTGGCCGTCTTGCCCGGCGCCCTGCGAGGAAGGCGTATTCTACGTGATCGGCGCGTCGTGTCAACCCTTCATCTCGTGACTGCCGAGGCAGCGAGCGGATGACCGACTCTCGTTTCGCCCTAGCGAAGCGAGTGCCGATGGAGCCCTCAGCGGGTCTCCGTAAAGCGTGGCGAGCATTCTACCGAATCCGGCGAGCCTGTCAAGCGAGCGTTTTGCGAAACCTTCGAAAAACCTCAAGCAAAACAAGCGCTTCTGCCACTCATCACCGCCTGCAACGTTGCCCGTCGCCGGCAGCGGTTGCGTACTTTACGGATTCTCCCGGACGCACGCAAGGACTTTTTTACCGGATGATGTCGAGCGGGTGATCGCTGGGTGACATCGCCCCTGACCTGTCCACAGCCTCGTGACGCCGGACCGGCTGTGGATAATCGCGCCCCTCGGCCGGAGACGCGAACGCCCGCACGAGGCGGGCGTTCATCCTTCCCTGTCCGGCCGCGGGACGATCAGGCGATGGAGACTCGGGCGTAGCGCTTCTTGCCGGCCTGGATCACGTAGCTCTTGCCGGCATCGAGCATGTGGTCGCGGGCGACCACTTCGCCATCCACCTTCACCCGACCGTTGCCCAGCATATCCTTGGCCTGGGCGCTGTTCTTGGTCAGGCCGGCGCGGTTGAGCACCGCGGCGATGGGCGCCCGGGCGCTGCCCTCGAAGTCGACGTCCACCTCGGGCAGGTCCTCCGGGAGCTCGCCTTCGGCCAGCTGGTTGCCGGCGCTGCGGTGCGCATTGGCCGCGGCCTCCTCGCCGTGATAGCGAGCGATCAGCTCGCGCGCCAGCTCCATCTTGACGTCACGCGGGTTGGCTCCGGCCTCGACGTCGCGCTTGAGCGCCTCGAGCGCCTCGTTGCTCTTCAGGGACAACAGCTCGAAGTAGCGCCACATCAGGCTATCGGGCATCGACACCAGCTTGTTGAACATGGTGCCCGGCGACTCGTCGACCCCGACATAGTTGCCCAGCGACTTGGACATCTTCTGCACGCCGTCCAGCCCTTCCAGCAGCGGCATGGTGATGACCACCTGGGACGACTGGCCGAAGTGCTTCTGGACCTCGCGCCCCATCAGCAGGTTGAACTTCTGGTCGGTGCCGCCCAGCTCGACGTCGGCCTCCAGGGCCACGGAGTCGTAGCCCTGTACCAGCGGATAGAGGAACTCGTGGATGGAGATCGACTGGCCGGCCCGGTAGCGCTTCTCGAAGTCGTCGCGCTCGAGCATGCGGGCCACGGTGCTCTGCCCGGCCAGTTCGATCATGTCGGCGGCGCTCATGGCGGCGAACCACTCGGCATTGAAGCGCACCTCGGTCTTCTCGGGGTCGAGGATCTTGAACACCTGAGCCTTGTAGGTCTCGGCGTTGGCCCGCACCTCCTCCTCGGTGAGCGGCTTGCGGGTGACGTTCTTGCCGGTGGGATCGCCGATGCGCCCGGTGAAGTCGCCGATCAGGAAGATGACCGTATGCCCGAGGTCCTGAAACTGGCGCATCTTGGTCAGCAGCACGCTGTGCCCCAGGTGCAGGTCCGGGGCGGTGGGATCGAACCCCGCCTTGATGCGCAGGGGGCGGCCGGAGGCCAGCTTCTTCTCCAGCTCGTCTTCCAGCAGGATCTCGTGGGTACCACGCTTGAGCAACGCTAGCGCGTCGGCGACATCGGTCATGCTCTCCTCTCCACTCGGCAGGGCGGCCCGCTCGGGGCGACGATGGACGTTGGGAATGGTCGGGGATGTTACCATGCCAGCCACCGACGGTTGAGCCCTAGCGGGAGCCCTTATGCCCTACTTCATCGGCCTGATGTCCGGCACCAGCCTCGACGGCGTCGACGCCGCCCTGGTCGACCTCTCGGCCTCGGCGCCGCCGCGACTGGTCGCGACCCGCGCCTCGGCGATGCCCAAGACGCTGCGCGACGGTCTGTGGCGGCTGTGCCACGCCGAGCGGGCGAGCTTCGCCGAGCTGGCGGAGGCCGAGGCGGCCTTCTGCGCCCTGCAGGCCGAGGCGGTGAACAAACTGCTGGCCGAGGCGGGCCTGGCCGCCGCCGACATCGCCGCCGTCGGCAGCCACGGCCAGACCGTCGAGCACGCCCCCTGGGGCCACGGGGGCGGGCCGGCCTACACCCTGCAGCTCGACGATCCCAGCCGGCTGGCCGAGCTCACCGGCTGCACCGTGGTCGCCGACTTCCGGCGCCGCGACCTGGCCGCGGGCGGCCAGGCCGCGCCCCTGGCGCCCGCCTTCCACGAGGCGCTGTTCCGAGCCCCCGGCCGGTGGCGCCTGGTGCTCAACCTGGGCGGCTTCGCCAACCTGACGCTGCTGCCTCCGGCGGAAGACGATCGCGCCCCGCTGGGCTTCGATACCGGGCCGGCCAACGCCCTGCTGGATGCCTGGCACGCCCGCCATCGCGGCGGCGCCTACGACCCGGACGGCGCCTGGGCGACCTCGGGCCGGGTGGACGAGGCCCTGCTCGAGCGGCTGCTCGCCGAGCCCTTCTTCCACCGCCCGCCGCCGCGCAGCACCGGACGCGAGGTCTTCCACCCGGCATGGCTGGAGGAGCGGCTCCGCGGGGACGAGGCCCCCGAAGACGTGCAGGCGACCCTGGCCGAGCTGACCGCCGCCAGCGTGGCGCTGGGCATCGACATGGCCCGCGAGCGCTACGCGGCCCCGAGCGCCGAATGCCTGATCCCCTGCGGCGGCGGCGCCCACAACGGCGACCTGCTGGCCCGCCTGGCGCGCCGCCTGCCCGAGACGCCCCTGGAGGACGCCACGGGGCTCGGCTGGCCGCCCGACTGGCTGGAGGCCGCCGCCTTCGCCTGGCTGGCCTGGCGCCGCCTCGAGGGGCGGCCGGGCAACCTGCCCTCGGTCACCGGCGCGGCCGGCCCTCGGGTGCTGGGCGGCGTCTACGCCCCCTGAGCGCCGCCCCTGATGGCCCGGCGGGGAGAGGCCAGCGCCCTTGCCGCGGCCCCCTGCCCCTCAGTAGTCGTCCTCGCCGCGCAGGGACAGGTGGCTGGCCGCCTCCTTGGCCTCGGCCAGCCCCTGCCCGGCCTCGTCGCCGTACTTGATCATCATGCGCAGGTCGTTGGCCGAGTCGGCATGGACCAGGGCCACCTCCTCGCTGATCCGCCCCTGCCTGTAGAGGTCGTAGAGCGCCTGGTCGAAGGTCTGCATGCCCATGTCCCGGGAGCGGGCCATGACGTTCTTGATTTCCGAGACCTCGCCCTTGCGGACCAGGTCGCCGATCAGCGGCGACTTGAGCATGATCTCGATGGCCGGACAGCGCCCGCCGTCCAGGGTCGGCAACAGCTGCTGGGCGACGATGGCCCGCAGGTTGAGCGACAGGTCCAGCCACACCTGGTCGTGGCGCTCGTGGGGGAAGAAGTGGATGATCCGATCCAGCGCCTGGTTGGCGTTGTTGGCGTGCAGGGTCGCCAGGCAGAGGTGCCCGGTCTCGGCGAAGGTCAGGGCATGCTCCATGGTCTCGCGGTTGCGGATCTCGCCGATCAGGATGACGTCCGGCGCCTGGCGCAGGGTGTTCTTCAGGGCCACCTCGAAGGAGTCGGTGTCGATGCCCACCTCGCGCTGGTTGATGATGGCCTTGCGGTGCGGGTGCACGTACTCGATGGGGTCCTCGACGCTGATGACGTGACCGCCGATGGTCTCGTTGCGCTGCTGGATCATCGACGCCAGGGTCGTCGACTTGCCGGTGCCGGTGCCGCCGACCACGAACACCAGGCCGCGCTTGATGTTGGCCAGGTCGCCGAGCACCTCCGGCAGCGACAACTCCTCCAGGTGGGGAATCGAGAACGGGATCCGGCGCACCACCATGGCCGCCTGGTTGCGCTGGCGGAAGGCGCTGACGCGGAAACGGCCGCGCCCCGCCAGGCTGAGGGCGAAGTTGGCCTCGTGCTCGTCGTGGAAGCGCTGTCGGTAGTTGTCCGGCGTCGCCGCGGCCACCAGTTCGTCGACCTGGGCGACCGACAGCCCCTCCTCGCCCATCGGCGTCAGCTTGCCGGCCAGCTTGAGCGTCGGCGGCGCTGCCACCGAGATCAGCAGGTCCGAGGCATCCTTCTCGACCATGATGTCGAGCAGTTGATAGAGCCACTCGTTCGGGGTCATCTGCACTCTCCTCCGTCTCGCATCGGGCGCCGTCAGCTGGACAGCAGGGCCTTGGCCTTGGTCTGCGCCTCGTCACGCGCCACCACGCTGTCGGCCACCAGCCGTGACAGGGCGGCATCCAGGGTCTGCATGCCGAGGTTGCCGCCGGTCTGCATCGCCGAGTAGATCTGCGCCACCTTGTCCTCGCGGATCAGGTTGCGCACCGCCGAGGTGGCGATCAGGATCTCGTGGGCCGCCACCCGGCCGCCGCCCTGGCGCTTGAGCAGCGCCTGGGAGATCACCGCCTGCAGCGACTCGGAGAGCATCGAGCGCACCATGGCCTTCTCGTCGCCGGGGAAGACGTCGATGATCCGGTCGATGGTCTTGGCCGCCGAGGTGGTGTGCAGGGTCGCGAACACCAGGTGGCCGGTCTCGGCCGCGGTCAGCGCCAGCCGGATGGTCTCCAGGTCGCGCATCTCGCCGACCAGGATGACGTCCGGGTCCTCGCGCAGGGCGCTGCGCAGGGCCGGGGCGAAGCCGTGGGTGTCGCGGTGCACCTCGCGCTGGTTGATCAGGCAGCGCTTGCTGCGATGCACGAACTCCACCGGGTCCTCGATGGTGAGGATGTGCTCGAAGCGATGGTCGTTGATGTAGTCGATCATCGCCGCCAGGGTGGTGCTCTTGCCCGAGCCGGTGGGCCCGGTCACCAGCACCAGCCCGCGAGGCAGCATGGCCAGGCGCCGGAACACCTCGCCCAGCCCCAGGTCGTCCATGGTCCAGACCTCGGCGGGGATGGTGCGGAACACCGCCCCGGCGCCGCGGGCCTGGTTGAAGACGTTGACACGGAAGCGCGACACCCCGGGCACCTCGAAGGAGAAGTCGGTTTCCAGGAACTCCTCGAAGTCCCGCCGCTGGCGATCGGCGAGGATGTCGTAGATCAGCTTGCGGACCTCGCGATCCTCCATGGCCGGCACGTTGAGCCGGCGAATGTCGCCGTCGACCCGTATCATCGGCGGCAGCCCCGCCGAGAGATGCAGGTCCGAGGCGTTCTGTTTTGCCGAGAATGCCAGCAGTTCGGTAATATCCATGCGATTCCCCCGCTTCCGGGATAAGGTGTTCTTAGTATGACAGACCTCGCGACATGACGGATCTGGTACTTTCCGATTCCCTGGCCGCCGCCCGCCGCCGACTCGCCTCGGCGCTGGCCGAGGCCGGCCGCCCTCCCGGCGACGCCGCCCTGCTCGCCGTGAGCAAGACCAAGCCCGCCGCCCTGATCCGCGAGGCCTACCGCCTGGGGCAGCGCGACTTCGGCGAGAACTACCTCCAGGAGGCGCTGGACAAGCAGGCCGAGCTCGCGGACCTGGACGACATCGTCTGGCACTTCATCGGCCCGCTGCAATCCAACAAGACCCGCGAGGCGGCCGGCCGCTTCGCCTGGATACACAGCCTAGACCGGGAGAAGATCGCCCGGCGTCTCAACGCTCAACGCCCCGACGCGCTGCCGCCGCTGAATGTCTGCCTGCAGGTCAACGTCAGCGGCGAGGCCTCGAAATCCGGCGTCGCCGTCGCCGAGCTGCCGGCACTGGCCGAGGCCGTGGCGGCCCTGCCGCGGCTGCGCCTGCGCGGCCTGATGGCGATCCCGGCGCCGGCCGCGGATCCCCGCGAGCAGGGACGCCCCTTCGCCCGGCTGCGCGAGGCGCTCGAGATACTGCGCGAACGCCATCCCGAGGCACCGCTCGACACCCTCTCGATGGGCATGAGCGGCGACCTGGAAGCCGCCGTGGCCGAGGGCGCCACCCTGGTGCGCCTCGGCACCGCCATCTTCGGGGCCCGCCGGCGCCCCGACTGAACCCGTGGCCCCGGCGGCTCGCCGCCGGCGCCCTTCGTCGACCCAGACAGGACCGAACCCATGGCAAGCCAAGTCACCTTCATCGGCGCCGGCAACATGGCCAGCGCCATCATCGGCGGAATGATCGACAGCGGCTACCCCCGCGACGCCATCACCGCCACCTCCCCCAGCGAGGAGATGCTCACCCCGGTACGCGAGCGGTACGGCATCCGCACCTCGACCGACAACGCCGCCGCCGTGGCCGCGGCCGACGTGGTGGTGCTGGCGGTCAAGCCGCAGATCATGCAGGACGTCTGCGCGGGCCTGCGCGATGCCGCCCAGGCTCGCAAGCCGCTGATCCTCTCGGTGGCCGCCGGCCTGTCCGCCGACACCCTGGAGGCCTGGCTGGGCGGCGAGCTGGCCGTGGTGCGCTGCATGCCCAACACCCCCTCCCTGGTCGGCGCCGGCGCCGCCGGGCTCTACGCCAATCCCCGGGTCAGCGAGGCCCAGCGCGGCCTGGCCACCGAGCTGCTCGAGGCCGTCGGCCTGGTCGAGTGGGTCGAGGACGAGGCCCTGCTGGAGGCGGTGACCGCGGTATCCGGCAGCGCCCCGGCCTACTTCTTCCTGATGTTCGAGGCCATGGAGGAAGCCGGCGCCAGGCTGGGCCTGCCCGCCGACACCGCCCGCCGCCTGGCCATGCAGACCGCCTTCGGCGCGTCGCGCATGGCCATGGGCAGCGACAAGACCCCGGGCGAGCTCAAGCGCAACGTGATGTCCCCCGGCGGCACCACGGAGCGCGCCATCGCCCACATGGAAGACGCCGGCCTGCGCCGCATCGTCGCCGAGGCCATGGACGCCTGCGCCGAGCGCGCCCGGGAGATGGCCGAGGAACTCGGCAAGCGCTGAGCGCGCTGGTCCACACGACACGGAGGAGCCCCGATGGGCAGCCAACTGGGAAACGCCGGCCTCTTGCTGGTCAACACCCTCGTCAACATCTACCTGTTCCTGCTGATGCTGCGCTTCCTGCTGCAGGCGTCGCGGGCCGACTACTACAACCCCATCAGCCAGTCGGTGGTGCGGATCACCCAGCCGGCGGTGCGGCCCTTCCAGGCCTTCCTGGGCCCGGTGATGGGCCGCTTCGACCTGGCCACCCTGGCGAGCGGCTTCTTGATCAAGCTGGTGGCGATCATCGCCATCCTGCAGATCGCCGGCTACGGCATGGCGCCGCTGGACGACCTGGCCGTGGGCGCCGTGGCGGCGCTGGCCAACGCCGTCCTCAAGATCTACTTCTTCGCCCTGATCGTGATGATCATCCTCAGCTGGGTGGCCCCCCAGGCCAACCACCCCGGGGCCATCCTGATCATGCAGCTGGTGGAACCGATCATGGCCCCGGTGCGCCGGGTGATCCCGCCGCTGGGCATGCTCGACCTCTCGCCCATCGTGGTGTTCATCGCCATCAGCCTGATCGATGGTATCGTGGTGGGCTCGCTGATCCGGGCCGCCGGCGTCGTCGGCGCCCTGGTCGGCCTGTAGGTAGCTAGCGGGCGCGACGCGCGCCCGACGCGCCCGGCACCGCGCGCTGCCGGGCGCCCTCGAGACAACGACAACGACTGGACACGACACGATAGATGACCGAGCTGCCCCGCGATTCGGTCGGCCTGGTGACGCCCGAGACGGCGCACTTCGACGACCCCTTGCCCTTGGCCTGCGGCAGGACGCTGCCGGCCTATGACCTGGTCTACGAGACCTACGGCACCCTCAACGCCGAGGGCACCAACGCCGTCCTGATCTGCCATGCCCTGTCCGGCCATCACCACGCCGCCGGCTACCATGACCCGGACGACCGCAAGCCCGGCTGGTGGAACGCCCACATCGGCCCCGGCAAGTCGATCGACACCGAGCGCTTCTTCGTGGTGTCGGTGAACAACCTGGGCGGCTGCCATGGCAGCACCGGCCCCAACACCCCGAACCCGGAGACCGGCGAGCTCTGGGGCCCGGACTTCCCGATGATGACGGTGCTTGACTGGGTCCACAGCCAGGCTCGTCTGGCCGACCGCCTGGGCATCGCGCGCTTCGCCGCCGTGGTCGGCGGCAGCCTGGGGGGCATGCAGGTGCTGCAGTGGGCGCTGACCTACCCCGAGCGCATCGCCCATGCCGCGGTGATCGCCGCCACGCCCAAGCTGTCGGCGCAGAACATCGCCTTCAACGAGGTGGCCCGCCAGGCGATCCGCTCGGATCCCGACTTCCACGACGGCCACTACGCCGAGCACGGCCTGCTGCCCCGGCGAGGATTGAAGCTGGCCCGCATGGTGGGACACATCACCTACCTGTCGGAAGACGCCATGGGCAGCAAGTTCGGCCGCGACCTGCGACGGGAGGACTTCAACTTCGACTATGGCGTGGAGTTCCAGGTGGAGTCCTACCTGCGCTACCAGGGCGACACCTTCTCGACCTCCTTCGACGCCAACACCTACCTGCTGATGACCAAGGCGCTGGACTACTTCGATCCGGCGGCCGCCCATGGCGGCGACCTGGCGGCGGCGCTGGCCCCCGCGCGCTGCCCCTTCCTGGTGGTCAGCTTCTCCAGCGACTGGCGCTTCCCGCCCGAGCGCTCCAAGGAGCTGGCCGACGCCCTGATCCGCGCCGGCAAGCCGGTCAGCTACGTCAACATCGACTCGCCCCACGGGCACGACGCCTTCCTGCTGCCCGAGCCCCGCTACCAGGCGGTGTTCGCCGCCTTCATGGCGCGCGTGGCCCGCGACCAGGGACTGGAGGACCGCCCATGATGCGCGCCGACCTGCAACTGATCCACGACTGGGTGCCACACGGCGCCCGGGTCCTCGACCTGGGCTGCGGCGACGGCACCCTGCTCGCCGCCCTGGCGACCGACAAGGCGGTGACCGGCTACGGCCTGGAGATCGATCCCGACGGCATCACCGCCTGCCTGGCCCGGGGCGTCAACGTCATCGAGCAGAACCTCGACGCCGGCCTGGCCAACTTCGAGGACGACGCCTGCGACCTGGTGGTGATGACCCAGGCCCTGCAGGCCCTGCGCCGTCCCGACCGCATGCTCGACGAGATGCTGCGGGTCGCCGGGGAGTGCATCATCACCTTCCCCAACTTCGCCTACTGGCGCCATCGGGTGCACCTGGGGCTGCGCGGCTACATGCCGGTGTCCAAGTCGCTGCCCCACGCCTGGTACGACACCCCCAATATCCACCTGTCGACCTTCAACGACTTTGAACACCTGTGCCGCGACAAGGGTCTGATCATCGTGGACCGGGCCGTGGGCGTGGGCGGCCACGAGGGCCACTGGACCTCACGGCTGTGGCCCAACCTGTTCGGCGAGATCGCCATCTTCCGGGTCGCCCGCGGCCCGGGCGCCGCCGGGCGAGCCGCGCGGCCCCGCGACGCCGGCTGAACCGGCCCGGCGACGCGGCCCGAGGACGGACGACGCCTTGGTTATCGGATGACAGGAGGGGAAACGGCATGAGGATTCGACACTGGCTGGGGGGACTGGCCATGGCCCTGGCGCTGGCCGCACCGGCGGCCCAGGCCCAGCAGTACGAGCAGCACGGCGATTATCAGATCCACTACAACGCGCTGAACACCAGCTTCCTGACGCCGGAGGTGGCCACCGCCACCGGCATCCGGCGCAGCCGGGTCACCGGGATGCTCAACATCAGCGTCGTCGAGGCGCGCGACGACGCCTCGACCCGCACGGTGAACGCCCTGATCGACGGCCGGGTCAGCGGCCTGACCGGCCAGTCGCGGCCGCTGAGCTTCCGCACGGTGCGCGACGGCGACAGCGTCTACCACATCGCCACCTTCCGCATTCAGGAAGGCGAGCCGATGCGCTTCGAGCTCGAGGTGCGGCCGGACCCCGACGCCCCGCCGGCGGAGATCGGCTTCATCCAGCGCTTCTATATCGACCGTTAGGCCAGCCGCCGCTCGAGATCGACCGGCAGCGCCTCGCCGAGCGCCACGGCCCGGGGCCGGCCGGCGTCGCGGGCGAAGCGGCAGCCCCGGGCCAGCACCTCGACGCCCCGCGCCGCCACCCGCCGCAGGGTGGCGGCATAGGCCGGGTCCAGGTGATCGGCCGGCGAGACGCCGGCGATGTCCTCGTGGGCCACGCAGAACAGCAGCACCGCGCGATGCCCCGCGGCGGCGAGTTCGGCCAGGGTCTCCAGGTGCTTGCGGCCCCGGGCGCTGACCGCGTCGGGGAAGTAGCCGTGGCCGTCGGCCTCGCGCAGGGTCACCTGCTTGACCTCCACATAGGTCGCCGCGCCGTCCCCGTCGCCCAGCCGGAAATCCAGCCGGGCGGGAGGCGGGCCGGCCACCCGGGCCTCGCGCCTCACCGCGCCGGCGCCGGCCAGCTCCTCGATGCCCCCGGCCGCCAGCGCCTCCTCGACGATGCGATTGGTCCGCCCGGTGTGCACCGAGGCCAGGGCCACCCCGCCCCCCGGCCGGGGCAGCTCGATCAGCTCCCAGGTCCAGGCCAGCTTGCGCCGGGGGTCGTCGCTGGGCGCCAGCCACACCCGGCAGCCCGGCACGTTGACCGCGCGCATCGAGCCGGTGTTGGGGCAGTGGGCGACCACCTCGCGGCCGTCGTCGAGCCGCACGTCGGCCAGGAAGCGCTTGTAGCGGCGCAGCAGCACCCCCGGTATCAGCGGCGCCGAATAGTCCATCAGGCACCCTCCCGGCGAGCCAGGAACCGTCCCAGCCGCGCGACCGCCTCCTCGAGCCGGGCCTCCCCGGTGGTGAAGGCGATGCGCACATGGTGTTCGCCGCCGGTCACGGCGAAGTCGGTGCCCGGGGTGATGGCGAGGTTCTCCTCCTCCAGCAGCCGGCGGCAGAAGGTCTCGCTGTCGCGGGTATAGCGGGACACGTCGAGCCACAGGTAGAAGGCGCCCTGGGGCGGCTGGTCCGGCGCCAGCCCCAGCCGTTCGAGGCCGCCGAGCAGGGCCTCGCGGCGCCGCGCCAGCTCGGCACGGCGCGCCTCGAGGATCTCGCGGCACTCGGGCGAGAAGGCCGCCAGGGCGGCGTGCTGGGCCGGGGTGGGCGCGGCCAGGAAAACGTTCTGGGCCAGTCGGGTCAGCGGCTCCACCGCCGCCTCCGGCGCCACCAGCCAGCCCAGGCGCCAGCCGGTCATGCCGAAGTACTTGGAGAAGCTGTTGACCACGAAGGCCTCGGGCGCCACCGCCGTCGCCGAGAGCGGGGGCAGGTCGTAGCAGAGCCCCTGGTAGATCTCGTCCACCAGCAGGTGGCCGCCGCGGGATCGGACCGCCTCGGCCACCGCGGTCAGCCCCGGGGCATCGAGCATGTGGCCGGTGGGGTTGGAGGGGGTCGCCAGCATGGCCAGCCGGGTGTCGTCGCGCCAGTGGCGCGCCACCAGGGAGGCGTCCAGCTGCCAGCGGCTGTCCGGGCCCACCGGGACGGCCTCGACCTCGGCGCCGGCGAGCGCCATGAAGTGCCGGTTGCAGGGGTAGGTGGGGTCGGCCATCAGCACCCGGTCGCCGCCCTCCACCAGCAGCTGGCTGGCCAGCAGCAGCGCGCCGGAGGCGCCGGGCGTGACGAGGATCCGTGCCGGATCGACCGCGGCGCCGTAGTCGCGCGCATAGTGCTCGGCGATGGCCTCGCGCAGGGCGGGCAGGCCCGCCGCCGGGGTATAGCGGGTGCGTCCCTCGGCCAGGGCTCGGCGGCCGGCGGCCTGCACCGGTTCCGGCGAGGCGAAGTCGGGCTCGCCGATCTCCAGGTGGATGACGTCGTGGCCGGCGGCCTCCCGGGCCTGGGCGGCCTCCAGCAGCCCCATCACCCGGAAGGGGGCGACGGCGTCCACGCGCGAGCTCCATGACATGGCGATGTCCTCCAGACGACAGCATGGCCTTGGCAGGCATCTTTTCGGCCTGCCATAGTCAAAGACCGCATGTTACGACTTTTGGCGTGCTCGCGCAGGGGCGCCGGGAGGAGGTGTTGCAAAGGCGGCGTTTTTTCGCTAAACAAGCATCCCTTTGGCGTGAGATACCTTAGCACCGCGGCGGGTATTGATCAGCAGTCACTCAAGAACGAGGCAGTCCCATGCCAGTTGCAGAAAAGAAGATGGAAGCGCCCAAGAAATTCACCCCCTACGAGCCGGCGGCGGGTGAAGAGTACATGAACGAGAAGCAGCTCGAGCACTTCCGACAGATCCTGCTGGGCTGGAAACAGGAACTCATGGAGGAAGTGGACCGCACGGTGCGTCATCTTCAGGAGGAGGCGAACAACTACGCCGACCCGGCCGATCGCGCCACCCAGGAGGAAGGCTTCAGCCTCGAGCTGCGGACCCGCGACCGCGAGCGCAAGCTGCTCAAGAAGATCAACGAGACCCTCGAGAAGATCGACGAGGATGACTACGGCTTCTGCGAGGCCTGCGGCGTCGAGATCGGCATCCGCCGCCTCGAGGCGCGCCCCACCGCCACCCTGTGCGTGGACTGCAAGACCCTGGCCGAGCTCAAGGAGAAGCAGCTGGGCGGCTGAGGCCCCGCCCCGCCACCTGCCGACGGGCACCTTCCGGGTGCCCGTTCGCCGTTTCGCCCCACAGCCCCGGAGTCGTCCATGAGCGCCTACCGTGGCCGCTTCGCCCCGACCCCCTCGGGTCCCCTGCACCTCGGCTCGCTGGTCGCCGCCCTGGCCAGCTTCCTCGACGCGCGTCGCGCCCGCGGCCGCTGGGGCCTGCGCATCGAGGACGTCGATCCGCCGCGCTGCCCGCCCGGCGCGGCGGACGCCATCCTGCGCCAGCTGGAGGCCTTCGGCCTGCACTGGGACGGCCCGGTCGCCTGGCAGAGCGAACGCCACGACGCCTATGCCGCCGCCCTGGCGCGGCTGGAGGCGCTAGGCCTGGCCTATCCCTGCAGCTGCTCGCGCCGCCAGTGGCGCGACCACCCCGTCTACCCGGGCTGGTGCCGCGACGGCGTGCGCGAGCCGGACAAGCCGCGGGCCTGGCGGCTGCGCAGCGACCTCGGCCTGCGCCCGGTGCGCTGGGAGGACCGCCTGTTCGGCCCCCAGGCCTTCGATCCGGCCGAGCTCGGCGACGTGGTGCTCCGGCGCAAGGACGGCCTCTGGGCCTACCAGCTCGCCGTGGTGGTGGACGACGCCGATCAGGGCATCAACGAGGTGGTGCGCGGCGCCGACCTGCTCGACAACACCCCCTGGCAGCGCCAGCTGCAGCACGCCCTGAGCCTACCCGCGCCGCGCTACCTGCACCTGCCGCTGATCCTCGGCGACGACGGCCAGAAGCTCTCCAAGCAGAACCTGGCCCCGGCGCTGCCGGACACCGAGCCCGAGGCCCGGCCGCTGCTGCACCGCGCCCTGGCGCTGCTCGACCAGGCCCCGCCCGCCGCGCTGGCCGGCGCGCCGGTGGACGAGCAGCTGGCCTGGGCCATCGACCACTGGGCGCCGAGCCGGCTGCGCCCCGCGCTCGCCCGCGGCGAGGACGCCTGAGGAGCTCCCGTGTACGTCTACCGCATCGTGCTGTTCCTGGTGTTCGGCGGCTACCTGCTCTCGCCGCTGCTGATGAGCGGCTGGGGCAGCCCCGGCGCCGCCTGGTACCGCCCCTTCCTGATCTGGGGCGTGCTGATCGCCCTGACCCTGTGGCTGGAGCGCAAGCGCCAGCTCGACGAACGCCGCTAGGAGCCTGTCGGAGATGAGCCTGACCCTCACCGGGCTGCTGGCCCTGGGCATCGGCTACCTGCTGGTGCTGTTCCTCGGCGCGCTGGCCGTGGAGCGCGGCTGGATCCCCGCGCGCCTGGCCCGCCACCCGGCGACCTACACCCTGGCGCTGGGGGTCTATGCCAGCGCCTGGGCGATCCACGGCAGCCTCGAGCAGGCCGGGCGCAGCGGCTTCGGCTACCTGGCCTACTACCTGGGGGCGGCCGGCGCCTTCCTGCTCGCCCCGGTGCTGCTGGTCCCCATCCAGCGCATGGCGCGCACCTACCAGCTGGCCTCCCTGGCCGACCTGTTCGCCTTCCGCTTCCGCTCGCGCTGGGTCGGCACCCTGATCACCCTGGTCAGCCTGCTGGCGGTGCTGCCGCTGCTGGCCCTGCAGGTGCAGACCATGGGCAACGCCATCCAGCTGCTGACGGGAAGCGGCTCCCGGGAATGGCTGGCGCTGGGCTTCAGCTGCCTGATCGCGCTGTTCGCGATCCTCTTCGGCGCCCGGCACAGCCACCTCAACGCCCGTCACGACAGCCTGCTGGCGGCCATCGCCCTGGAGTCGCTGGTCAAGCTCGGCGCCATGCTGGCGCTGGGGGCCTTCGCCCTGTTCGGCATCTTCGACGGCCCCGGCGACCTCCAGGCCTGGCTGGACGGTCCGGGCCACCTCGCCCAGGCCGAGACCCACCCCCTGGACCCGGGCCACTGGCGCACCCTGCTGCTGCTGTTCTTCGCCGCGGCCTTCCTGATGCCGAACATGTTCCACATCGCCTTCGCCGAGCCGCTGGATCGCCGCACCCTGCTGCGCGCCGGCTGGGTGCTGCCGCTGTTCCTGCTGCTGATGGCCCTGCCGGTGCCGCTGATCCTGTGGGGCAGCCAGCGCCTGGGGGTGGACCCGGCGACCACCGGCGCGGCCTACCTGGCCTTCGGCCTGTCGTCCGCCTGGTGGGTGGACGCCCTGGCCTTCATCGCCGGCCTGGCCGCGGCCAGCGGCACCATGATCATCATCTCGCTGGCGCTGTCGGGGATGGTCCTCAACCACCTGGTGCTGGTGGCCCATCCGCCCATCGCCCAGCCCGACCTCTACCGCTGGCTGCGCTGGCTGCGACGCGCCCTGATCGCCGCGGTGATCGTCGGCGGCTGGCTGTTCTATCGCACCGTGGGCGTGCATCACGACCTCTCCACCCTGGCGCTGGCCTCCTTCGTCGGCATGGTTCAGTGCCTGCCCGGCATGCTGGCCCTGCTCTACTGGCCGGGGGCCAACCGCAAGGGCATGGTCACCGGCCTGCTGGTAGGGGTGGCGATCTGGATGGCCGGCCTGTGGCTGCCGCTGCTCGGCGGGCAGCCCGGCCTGGTGCTGCTGCCGCCGGGCCTGGAGGTGCTGGCCGGGGAGCCCGACTGGTACCTCGTCACTTTGGTCTCGCTGGCCGCCAACGTGCTGAGCCTGATCCTGGTCTCGCTGGCCACCCCCACCTCGGCGGGCGAGCGGGCCGCCGCCGAGGCCTGCTCGGTGGACGCCGTGGTGCGCCCCATGCGGCTGCCGTTGGTGGCCACCAACGGCGTGGAGATCAAGCGCCACCTGGCCCGCGCGCTGGGCGAGGAGGTCGCCCAGCGCGAGGTGGATCGGGCCCTCTCGGCGCTGCAGATGTCGCCGCTGGACGGCCGCCCCTATGCCCTGCGCCGCCTGCGCGACCGCATCCAGGCCAACCTCTCGGGGCTGATGGGCCCCTCGGTGGCCCAGGACATCGTCGATCGCTACCTGCCCTACCGCCAGGACGGCCCCGGCGCCACCGAGGACATCCACTTCGTCGAGAGCCGCCTCGAGGCCTACCGTTCGCGGCTCACCGGCCTGGCCCGCGAGCTCGACGGCCTGCGCCGCTACCACCGGCGCACCCTGACCCGCCTGCCGGTGGGCCTGTGCGCCTTCGGCGAGGACGGCGAGCTGCTGATGTGGAACGACGCCCTGGCGGAGCTCTCCGGCATCCCCGGCGACTCGGTGATCGGCGCCCACCGCGACACCCTGCCGCCGCCCTGGGACGAGCTGCTGGGCCGCATCCTGGCCGAGCCCGGCAGCCAGCTCTACAAGCAGCCGGTGGCGCTGGCCCGGGGGCGCCGCTACCTGAGCCTGCACAAGGCCGAGCTCCACGGCGAGCGGCACGAGCCGGGGGGCAACGTCATCCTGGTGGAGGATCACAGCGAGATGAAGTGGCTGGAGGACGAGCTGGTGCACGCCGCCCGCCTCGCCTCCATCGGCCAGCTGGCCGCCGGGGTGGCCCACGAGATCGGCAACCCCATCACCGGCATCTCCTCGCTGGCCCAGAACCTGCGCTACGACACCGACGACCCCGCCCTGCTGGAGACCGCCGACCAGATCCAGCAACTCACCGACCGGGTGTCGCGGATCGTCGGCTCCCTGGTGGGCTTCGCCCACGGCGGCCGCCACGTCACCGGGGCGGCCTTCGAGGCGGTGTCGATGGCCGAGGTCACCGACGAGGCCCTGCACTTGATCCGGCTCGCCCGGTCGGGCGAGGATGTCCGCTACGAGAATCGCTGCCCGCCCGCCCCCCGTGTGGCCGGCGATGCCCAGCGCCTGCAGCAGGTGATGATCAACCTGCTGGGCAACGCCCGGGACGCCAGCGCGCCCGGCGGTCGGGTGACCATCGCCGCCGAGCCGGCGGACGACCGGCTGCTGGTCACCGTCACCGACGAGGGCCACGGCATCGACGAGCGCGTGCGCGACCACCTCTTCGAACCCTTCACCACCACCAAGCCGGCCGGTGAGGGCACGGGACTCGGGCTGCCGCTGGTCTACAGCATCGTCGCCGAGCACGGCGGCCAGATCGAGATCGAGTCCCCGCCGACCGGACGCCCGAGCGGCACCCGCATCAAGCTATGGCTGCCCCTCAACCAGGAGGATGCTGAGAGCCCCCATGAGCCGGATCCTGATCGTTGAAGACGAAGCCATCATCCGCAGCGCCCTGAAGCGCCTGCTGGAACGCCATGACCACGCGGTCAGCGAGGCCGGCTCGGTGGACGAGGCCCTGGCCCTCGACCTCCAGGGCTTCGACCTGGTGATCAGCGACCTGCGCCTGCCCGGCGAGCCGGGCACCGAGCTGATCGCCCGGGCCGCGCCGGTCCCGGTGCTGATCATGACCAGCTACGCCAGCATGCGCTCGGCCGTGGAGGCGCTGAAGCTCGGCGCCGTCGACTACGTGGCCAAGCCCTTCGATCACGACGAGCTGCTCGAGACCGTGGCTCGGGTCCTCCACCAGCGCGCCCTCCAGCAGGGCGAGCCCCCCGACATCACCGAGCCGGACGGCCAGCGCCAGACCATGATCGGCGACTGCCCGGCCATGCAGGCGGTGTATACCCGCATCCGCAAGACCGCCCCGGCCGACGTCACGGTGCTGATCCAGGGCGAGTCCGGCACCGGCAAGGAGCTGGTCGCCCGCGCCATCCACCAGCAGAGCAAGCGGATCGCGGCCCCCCTGGTGTGCGTCAACTGCGCGGCCATTCCCGAGACGCTGATCGAGTCCGAGCTGTTCGGCCACGAGAAGGGCGCCTTCACCGGCGCCAGCGCCGCCCGCACCGGCCTGGTCGAGGCCGCCGACGGCGGCACCCTGTTCCTCGACGAGATCGGCGAGCTGCCGCTGGATGCCCAGGCCCGGCTGCTGCGCGTGCTCCAGGAGGGCGAGATCCGCAAGATCGGCTCGGTGGAGACCCGCCACGTGGACGTGCGCCTGATCGCCGCCACCCACCGGGACCTGCGAGCGCTGTCGAAGACCGGCGAGTTCCGCCTCGACCTCTACTATCGCCTCAACGTCATGCAGATCGACCTGCCGCCGCTGCGCGACCGCGAGGACGACATCCTGCAGATCGCCGACGTGCTGCTGGACAAGGCCTGCCGGCGCCACGAGCGCGAGGGGCTGCGGCTGTCCCGGGCGGCGCGCCGGGAGATCCGCGACTTCCCCTGGCCCGGCAACGTCCGCGAGCTGGAGAACGCCCTGGAGCGCGGGGTGATCCTGGCCGAGGGCCACCTGATCCATCCCGACGACCTGGGCCTCGCCCCGACCCCGCGAGCGGGCTCCCCCCTGCCCCAGGAGGAGCCCGCTCCGGGCGGGGAGCCGGCGCCCCCGGAACCGATGGCCGGGGCGGCCGCCGAGGAGGAGGACCTGTCGCTGGAGGACTACTTCCAGCACTTCGTGCTCGAGCACCAGGACCAGATGAGCGAGACCGAGCTGGCCCAGAAACTCGGCATCAGCCGCAAGTGCCTCTGGGAGCGCCGCCAGCGCCTGGGCATCCCGCGCAAGAAGGGCCCGCGTCGGGGCGCCGGCTGACCCCGACGCCCGCCCTTCGACCAAAGTACCAGCGCCCGCGGCCTCGGCCGCGGGCGCCGCATTCGGGGCCTCGACCGGGGTGTTTCGCCCCATTTGTTACCTTCCCACACACCCCCTGCCCCATGAGCGGGCATCGCGGGTAACACTCCCCGGAGCCATGAAAGATGGCAGAATGATGAAATAAAGTAACCCACTGTATTTAAAGTGATTTCACAAAGATGGCACAGCCCCTGCTATAGTCAGGGCAAGAAAAACAACGCCGGCTGTCACCCGCGGCCAACAACAACAACAGGACCCTCGCGCGGTGACCGGCCCGAGCCGAACAACAACAACAGCTCAGGGCCACAGCGACTCGACGCCATGCCGACAACAAGAACAGCAGCGGCGGCCCCAGCACGAGTCCTCCGAGGCAACAACAACAATTCGCTCGGAGTCCGGAATCAGGACGCGACGCACCCACACCGGCCACCAACAACAACAAGGGCCGTCGGAGGTGCACCCCCGTCAACAACAACAAGACGTCGGGGGGAGGCAATCATCAAGCCGTCGTGGTTGGATTATTGTTTTGAATACGAGACGGTCGCGCTCAGGAACGTCAACAAGGACAACAACATAGCTTGCCTGAAACCTCCTTGGCGACTGTGGTGCGTATTCAAGGCGATGCGCCATCACGAAGAAGAATCAGCAGCAGGGATGCTGCATCCTGCTTACGGGGGAGGCCACTGGCCTCCCCCTCTTGCGTTTCGGGCACCGGCCGAATGGGCCCCACGGGGCGCCGAAGGCCGCATGCCAGAACCCCCCATGCTTTGCAAGGTGTCGGGTGTTCGCTACACTCAACGCCTTTCGAATCCCCGCGAGTCGACAACGCCGCATGATCAAAGGTTTTACCCGCTTTCTGCAGAGCCCGGGCGAGCACCTCCGGTCCCTGTTCGGTCCTCAGGACGCGTCGGGCGGCCATCCCGAGCCGCGCATCATCCCCCGCCAGGAGCACCCGGTGTCGCGTCAGCACTTCAGTGACGCCGCGCTCAAGGTGCTCTACCGGCTGCACAACGCCGGCCACGAGGCCTTCCTGGTCGGAGGCTGCATCCGCGACTCCCTGCTCGGCCGCATGCCCAAGGACTTCGACGTGGCCACCGACGCCACCCCGGAGCAGGTGCGGGAGCTGTTTCGCAACTCGCGGATCATCGGCCGGCGCTTCCGCATCGTCCACGTGCGCTTCGGCCGCGAGGTGATCGAGGTCACCACCTTCCGCGGCAAGCCCGGCGACGACCACGCCGATCACGTCGCCCAGCAGTCCGACGACGGCATGCTGCTGCGCGACAACGTCTGGGGCAGCCTCGAGGAGGACGCCCTGCGCCGCGACTTCACGATCAACGCCCTCTACTACAACATCGCCGACTTCTCGATCCACGACTTCGCCGACGGCGTGCGCGATATCGAGTCGCGCACCCTGCGCCTGATCGGCGATCCGGCGACCCGCTACCGCGAGGATCCGGTGCGCATGCTGCGCGCGGTGCGCTTCGCCGCCAAGCTCGACTTCCATCTCGACCCGGCCACCGAGGCCCCCGTCGCCGAGCTGGCGCCGCAGCTGCTGCAGGTGCCGCCGGCCCGGCTGTTCGACGAGGTGCTCAAGCTGTTCATGGCCGGCCACGGCGTCGAGACCTTCCGCCTGCTGCGCGACTACGGCCTGTTCGCCATGCTGTTCCCCGAGGCCGACGAGGCCATGGCCGAGCTGCCCTGGGCGGAGGCGCTGGTCGAGCGGGCCCTGGCCAGCACCGACCGGCGCATCCACGAGGAACGCCCGGTGACCCCGGCCTTCCTGTTCGCCGCCCTGCTCTGGGGGCCGGTCAGCCTGCGCCAGCGCGCCCTGGAGGCCGAGGGCATGCCGTCCATCCCGGCCCTGCAGGCCGCCTCGCAGCAGGTCATCTCCCGGCAGCTCCAGCATGTCGCCATCCCCAAGCGCTTCAGCCTGCCGATGCGCGACATCTGGGACCTCCAGCAGCGCCTGATGCAGCGGCGCGGCAAGCGGGCCTTCCAGACCCGCGAACACCCGCGCTTCCGGGCCGCCTACGACTTCCTGCTGGTCCGCGAGGCGGCCGGCGAGCTCGAGCCGGGCCTGGGCGACTGGTGGACCGCCTTCCAGGATGCCGACGAGCACGAGCAGCGCCGCCTGCTGAGCAAGGTCGGCGCCGACCCGGCCGGCAGCGGCCCCCCGCGCAAGCGTCGCCGGCGCCGCCGGCGCAAGCCCCGGCGCCCCGCCGAGGACTCATGAGCCGGCGGTATCGCGCCTGGATCGGCCTGGGCAGCAACCTGGACGGGCCCCACGAGCATGTCGAGCGCGCCCTGGCCGAGCTCGACGCCCTGCCGCTGACCCGCCGGCGCCAGGCCTCGCCGCGCTATGCCAGCCGCCCCGTCGGCCCCGCCGACCAGCCCGACTTCGTCAATGCGGTGGCCGAGCTGGAGACCGCCCTCTCGCCGCTGGCCCTGCTCGACCAGCTGCAGGCCCTGGAGCAGCGCCACGGCCGCGTCCGGGCGCGCCGCTGGGGGCCGCGCACCCTGGACCTGGACCTGCTGCTGCACGACGACCGCCAGCTGGCGACGCCGCGCCTGGTGCTGCCGCACCCGGAGATGACGCGCCGCGCCTTCGTGATGATCCCGCTGGCCGAGCTGGCCCCCGAGCTGCGCCTGCCCGACGGTCGGCCGGTCACCCGGGTGGCGGCGCGGCTGGAGGCCGATGGCCTGCGCCAGGTGTTACCCGACGCCTGACCGGTGACGGTCGAGTGTTACCTATCGACACTTCCACCCGGTTCGGGTAACAATTGCGGGTTACACCTGGGCACGGCGGGAGCCGGCCGCCCGATGACCATACGAGAGCACGCCATGAAACCTGTCACCCTGAGCACGCTCCAGGCCTTCAAGCGCGCCGGTGAGACCTTCAGCTGCCTGACCGCCTACGATGCCACCTTCGCCCGCACCGCCAGCGACGCCGGCGTGGAGGTCCTGCTGGTCGGCGACTCCCTGGGCATGGTCCTGCAGGGGCATGCCAGCACCCTGCCGGTGACCCTGGACGACGTCTGCTATCACACCCGCTGCGTGGCCCGCGGCAAGGGCGAGAGCCTGCTGATGGTGGACCTGCCCTTCATGAGCAATGCCACCACCGAGCGACTGCTCGAGGACGCCAGCGCCCTGATGCGCGCCGGCGCCGAGCTGGTCAAGGTGGAGGGCGAGGCCTGGATGGCCGACGGCATCCGCGAGCTGACCCGCCGCGGCGTGCCGGTCTGCGCCCACCTGGGCCTGACGCCCCAGACCGTCTACCAGCTGGGCGGCTACAAGGTGCAGGGCCGCGACGCCGACCAGGCCGGTCGCATCCTCGAGGATGCCCGCACCCTGGTCGAGGCCGGCGCCTCGGTGATCCTGCTCGAGTGCGTGCCGGCGAGCCTCGGCCGCGCCGTGGCCGAGGCCCTGGAGGTGCCGGTGATCGGCATCGGCGCCGGCCCCGACACCGACGGCCAGATCCTGGTGATGCACGACGTGCTCGGCGTCACCGCCGGGCGCAAGCCGCGCTTCGTGAAGGACTTCATGGCCGAGGCCGGCGATATCCGCGGCGCCTTCCGCCGCTACCACGAGGACGTCAAGGCGCGGCGCTTCCCCGCCGAGGAGCACTGTTTCTGATGCAGACCCTGGACGCGATCCCCGCCCTGCGCGAGGCCCTGGCGGCCCACCGCCGGGCGGGCCGGACCATCGGCCTGGTGCCCACCATGGGCAACCTCCACGACGGCCACCTGGCGCTGGTCGCCGAGGCCCGCCGCCGGGCCGACGTGGTGGTCGCCACCATCTTCGTCAACCCCATGCAGTTCGGGCCCGACGAGGACCTGGACGCCTATCCGCGCACCCTGGCCGAGGACCGCGCACGCCTGGAGGCGGCCGGCTGCGACCTGCTGTTCGCGCCGGACCCGGCCACCATCTACCCGCGCGGCCTCGACGCCCAGACCCGGGTCAGCGTGCCCGAGGTCTCCGAGGGGCTGTGCGGCGCCTCGCGGCCGGGGCACTTCGACGGCGTGGCGACCGTGGTGACCATGCTCTTCCACCTGGTGCAGCCCGACCTGGCCTGCTTCGGCGAGAAGGATTACCAGCAGCTGGCGGTGATCCGTCGCCTGGTCGCCGACCTGCACCTGCCGATCGAGATCGTCGGGGTGCCCATCGTCCGCGACGCCGACGGCCTGGCGCTGTCGTCGCGCAACGGCTACCTGGACGCCGACCAGCGCGCCCGGGCGCCGGCGCTGCATGCCACCCTGCGCGTGCTGCGCGAGGCTCTCCAGGCCGGCGAGCCCGTCGCGGCCACCCTGGAGACCGGCCGCGCGCGCCTGCGCGAGGCGGGCTTCGCCCCCGACTACCTGGAACTGCGTGCCGCCGACCTGGGCCCGGTCGGCGAGACCACGCGCGACGCCGTGCTGCTTGCCGCGGCGCGCCTGGGCCCGACCCGACTGATCGACAACCTGTCGCTGACCCTCCCCCGCTGAGGGCCCGGCCAACGCCACCAGAGGACCTGCCTCCATGCTGACCACCATGCTCAAGGCCAAGCTGCACATGGCCCGCGTCACCCACGCCGTGCTGAACTACGAGGGCTCCTGCGCCATCGACGGCGAGCTGCTCGACATGTCCGGCATCCGCGACAACGAGCAGATCCAGATCTACAACGTCGAGAACGGCCAGCGCTTCACCACCTATGCCATCCGCGCCGAGGAAGGCTCCCGGGTGATCTCGGTCAACGGCGCCGCCGCTCACCTGGCCAGCGAAGGCCAGCGGGTGATCATCTGCAGCTACGCCCAGTACTCGGAGGCCGAGCTCGAGACCCACGAGCCGGCCCTGGTCTACCTGCAGGAAGGCAACGCGGTCAGCCACACCAGCAACGCCATCCCCGTCCAGCTCGCCTGACCCCCGCCGGGGCGCCCGGCCCCGGCCTCCGTCGTGACGGGCGGCTCGCCTATACTGAAGTTCCGGACATTTCCCCGTCGCGGGGATTGCCGCAGCGCACAAAACTCCCCTATGCTGAGCGGACGCCCGTCCGCGAACTTCAGGAGACTTCCTCATGCAAGAAGTGGTGATCGTCGCCGCCCGCCGTACCGCCGTGGGGGCCTTCGGCGGCTCCCTGGCCGGCATTCCCGCCAGCGACCTGGGAGCCCGGGTCATCCAGGACGTCCTCGCGCAGACGGGCGTCGCCCCGGACCAGGTCGACGAGGTCCTGCTGGGGCAAGTGCTGACCGCCGGCACCGGCCAGAACCCCGCCCGCCAGGCGGCCATCAAGGCCGGCCTGCCCGAGGCGGTGCCCGCCATGACCATCAACAAGGTCTGCGGCTCCGGCCTCAAGGCCCTGCACCTGGCCACCCAGGCGATCCGCTGCGGCGACGCCGAGCTGATCCTGGCCGGCGGCCAGGAGAACATGTCGCTGGCCCCGCACCTGCTGCCCAACTCGCGCACCGGCCAGCGGATGGGCGACTGGAAGGCCATCGACTCCATGGTCCACGACGGCCTCTGGGATGCCTTCAACGACTATCACATGGGCATCACCGCGGAGAACCTCGCCGAGAAGTACGGCATCACCCGCGAGGCGATGGACGCCTTCGCCGCGGCCTCCCAGCAGAAGGCCACTGCCGCCATCCGCGAGGGCAAGTTCAAGGGTCAGATCGTCCCGGTGGAGATTCCTCAGCGCAAGGGCGACCCGGTGGTCTTCGACACCGACGAGAACCCCCGCGAGACCACCGCCGAGAAGCTCGGCGGCATGCGCCCGGCGTTCAAGAAGGACGGCGCCGTCACCGCCGGCAACGCTTCCTCGATCAACGACGGCGCCGCCGTGGTGATGATCTGCTCCGCCGAGAAGGCCGAGGCCCTGGGCCTGGAGCCCCTGGCCCGCATCAAGGCCTACGCCAATGCCGGCGTCGACCCGTCGATCATGGGCATCGGCCCGGCGCCGGCCACCCGCCGTTGCCTGGAGCGGGCCGGCTGGAGCCTGGACGACCTGGAACTGATCGAGGCCAACGAGGCCTTCGCCGCCCAGGCGCTGTCGGTCAACAAGGAGCTCGGCTGGGACGCCGACCGGATCAACGTCAACGGCGGCGCCATCGCGCTGGGCCATCCGATCGGCGCCTCCGGCTGCCGCATCCTGGTGACCCTGGTCCACGAGATGATCGCCCGGGACGCCAGGAAGGGCCTGGCGACCCTGTGCATCGGCGGCGGTCAGGGGGTGGCGCTGGCCATCGAGCGCTAGTCGCTGGCCAGGGCGCCTGCGCTCGTCGACGTCGCAGGATTGTCCCGAGCGCTTAATGCGAAAGCCCCCGCCGAGCGGGGGCTTTCGCGTTTCTGACGCGGCGCGGGGTCAGGTCGGCGGCCCCACCACCCGCGCAGGAGTGCGCGCCACCAGCCAGGCCGCGGCGACGAAGGCCAGCCCGGCGCCCAGCAGGGCGCCGCTCAGGCTGACCGCGTCGACCACCCGGCCGCCGAGCAGCGCCCCCAGCCCGATCGACAGGTTGAAGACGAAGGCCATCAGCGCCGTGGCCGCCTCGGTGTGGGTCGCGGTGCGCAGGATCCAGCTCTGCACGCTCACCGAGATCGCCCCGAACACCGCCCCCCAGATCACCAGCAGGGTCACGCCCAGCGACGCCGTCGTGCCCAGCCAGGGGAAGCCGAGCACCACCAGGGCGAGCAGCACGGGAATCGCCAGCACCGCCCGGTAGGGATGGCGCCCGGCGATCCGGCCGGCCACCAGGTTGCCGACCATGCCGGCCGCGCCGTAGAGCAGCAGCAGGCTGCCGATGCGGGACAGCGGAATGCCCGAGATCTCCTGCAGCACCGGGCTGATGAAGGTGTAGGCCATGAAGTGGCCGATCACGATCAGGGCGGTGGCGAACACCGCCACCCGCACGCCGCGATTCCCCAGCTGCCGGGCCAGGCCGCCGAGCCGCATCGGCCGATGCGCCGGGAGTCGCGGCAGCCAGCACCACAGCGCGACCGCGGTGAGCAGGCTCAGCCCGCCCAGGCTGCCCAGCGCGACGCGCCAGTGGCTGAACTCGCCGAGCCAGGTGCCGAGCGGCACGCCCAGCACGGCGGCGGCGGCGACGCCGCCGAAGATCACCGTCATCGCCCGGGGCACGCTGGCCTCGTCGACCAGGCGCGGCGCCAGGCCGCCGGCGATGGCCCAGAAGCCGCCGATGCACACCCCCACCAGCATGCGGGCCGCGAGCAGGGTGAGGAAGCTCCCGGCCAGGGCCGAGCCCAGGCTGGCCAGGGTCATTAGGCCCATCAGGCCGGCCAGCAGGGCGCGGCGATCGAACCGGCCGACGGCGATCGGCAGCAGTGGCGCGGCGAAGGCCGCGACCACCCCGGGCACGGTGACCATCAGGCCGGCCATCCCCGGGGTGACGCCCAGCTCGCCCGCCACCTGGGACAGCAGCCCGATGGGCAGCTGCTCGGCGGTGACCAGCAGGAAGATCCCCGCCATCACCGCCACCACGGCCCACCAGGGCCGCGCGCTCGTCGCGTCCCGGGCCGGCGTCTGACTGACGTCCATACTGTCTCCTTGGATCAAGCGCTCCCGCAAACGACGCCGCCCCCGCAGCGGGCTGCGGGGGCGGCGTCGGAAGCCTCGGCTGCGATCAGATCTCGGTCTCGGCTTCCTCGGCCTCGAAGGCGGCCTTCTCTTCAGGGGTGATCTCCTTGATGGTGAGCTTCACCCGGTTGCGGTTGTCGATGTCGAGCACCTTGACCACCGCCTCGTCGCCCTCGTTGAGGTAGTCCCGCACGTCGTTGACGCGCTCGGGCACGATCTGGGAGATGTGCACCAGGCCGTCGGTGCCGGGCATGATGTTGACGAAGGCGCCGAAGTCGGCGATGCGCACCACCTTGCCGCGATACAGCTTGCCGATCTCGGGCTCGGCGGTGATCGCCAGCACGGTGTCGATGGCCGCCTTGGCCGCCGACTTCTCCTCGGCGTAGATGCGCACGGTGCCGTCGTCGTCCAGGTCGATGGAGGCGCCGGTGTCCTCGCAGATCTTGCGGATGGTGGCGCCCCCCTTGCCGATGACGTCGCGGATCTTCTCCGGATCGATCTTGATGGTGGCCATGGAGGGCGCGTTCTCGGAGACCTCGGCACGGCTCTGGCCGATCACCGCGTTCATCTGCTCGAGGATGTGCTGGCGGGCCTGGTGGGCCTGCTGCAGCGCCTGCTCCATGATCTCCTCGTCGATGCCCTCGATCTTGATGTCCATCTGCAGGGCGGTGACGCCGGCGGCCGAGCCGGCGACCTTGAAGTCCATGTCGCCCAGATGGTCCTCGTCGCCGAGGATATCGGTCAGCACCGCGAAGCCGTCATCGTCCTTGACCAGGCCCATGGCGATGCCGGCCACCGGGGCCTTCATCGGCACGCCCGCGTCCATCAGGGCCAGCGAGGAGCCGCACACCGAGGCCATGGAGCTGGAGCCGTTGGACTCGGTGATCTCGGAGACCACGCGGATGGTGTAGGGGAAGTCGTCCTCGTTGGGCAGCATGGCCTGGACGCCGCGCCGGGCCAGGCGGCCGTGGCCGATCTCGCGACGCTTGGGCCCGCCCATGAAGCCGGCCTCGCCCACGCTGTAGGGCGGGAAGTTGTAGTGCAGCAGGAAGCGATCCTTGCGCTCGCCCTCCAGCGACTCGATGAGCTGGGCGTCGCGCAGGGTGCCCAGGGTCGCCACCACCACGGCCTGGGTCTCGCCGCGGGTGAAGATCGCCGAGCCGTGGGTCTTGGGCAGGCCGCCGACCTCGATGTCCAGGGGGCGCACGGTCTTGTGGTCGCGGCCGTCGATGCGCGGCTCGCCCTTGATCACCCGGGAGCGCACCACGCGCTTCTCGAGCCCGGCGAAGGCGCCCTTGACCTCGTCGGCGTCGAACTGGCCGTCGGCCTCGCCGGCCAGCTGCGCCACGGCCTCGTCCTTGAGCGCGGACAGCGCGTCCTGGCGCTGCATCTTGTCGGTGATCCGATAGGCCTCGCCGACCCTGGCCTCGAAGCCCTGGGCCACGGCCTCCTTGAGGGCGGTGTTCTCGGCGGCCGGCTGCCAGTCCCAGCGCGGCTTGCCGGCCTCGGCGGCCAGCTCGTTGATCGCGGCGATGGCGGCCTGCATCTCCTGGTGGCCGTAGAGCACGGCGCCCAGCATCTCGTCCTCGAGCAGCTCGTTGGCCTCGGACTCGACCATCAGCACGGCCTTCTCGGTGCCGGCGACCACCATGTCGAGCTCGGAGCCGGTGAGCTCCTCGACGGTGGGATTGAGGAAGTAGCCCTTGTCCTCGGTGAAGCCGACCCGGGCGGCGCCGATGGGCCCGTTGAAGGGCACGCCGGAGATCGCCAGGGCGGCGGAGGTGCCGAGCATGGCGGCGATGTCCGGGTCATGGTTGCGGTCGGTGGACAGCACCGTGCAGATCACCTGGACCTCGTTCATGAAGCCCTTGGGGAACAGCGGACGGATCGGCCGGTCGATCAGCCGTGAGGTGAGGGTCTCCTTCTCGGTGGGGCGCCCCTCGCGCTTGAAGAAGCCGCCGGGAATCTTGCCGACCGCGTAGGTCTTCTCCTGGTAGTGGACGGACAGCGGGAAGAACGGCTGATCGGGCCGCGCCTCCTTCTTGGCCACCACGGTGCACAGCACCACGGTGTCGTCCATGGTGACCATCACGGCACCGGTGGCCTGGCGGGCGATGCGCCCGGTTTCCAGGGTGACGGTGCTGCGACCGTATTCAAACGTTTTCTTGACCGGGTTCACGGCGACTTCCTTCAACTTTTCGTTTCATGTTCGGGTCGTTTCGACTCGGCGACCATTTTAGGGGTTGACGCCCGGAAGGGCCACCGATTGAGCGCCTTGCCGCCCACAAACGCAAAACGGGCAGCCCCGAGGGGCTGCCCGTTTCGCATCGTGCTGGACGCCGTCGCTTAACGACGGAGACCCAGGCGCTGGATCAGCGACTGATAGCGCTCGAAGTCCTTGCGCTTCAGGTAGTCCAGCAGCTTGCGGCGCTGGTTGACCATGCGGATCAGGCCACGACGGGAGTGGTGATCCTGCTTGTTGGTCTTGAAGTGATCCTGCAGGCCGTCGATGTTGGCGGTCAGCAGGGCCACCTGCACCTCGGGGGAACCGGTGTCGTTCTCGCCACGGCCGTATTCGTTGACGATCTCGGCCTTCTGTTCAGCGGTCAGTGCCATCTGTCTCTCCAGTAAGCAATATGCCTGAATGATGAATGGGTGAGACCACGCATATTTGCAGTCTCGGACGTCTCTCCCTCTAGGCGGCCGCCGTGTTCAGCAGCCGCTTCGGCGCCACCTCCTGTGGCCCCGTCACCGTGCCGAGCCCGAGGAAGGCCTCGTCACGATAGAGTCGCACGATCGCGTCTGCGGCCAGCCCGCCGACATCGACGCGAGCGGCCTGGCCGTGGCACAGCCGCCGCGCGGCCGCGTCGTCCACGGCCAGGGCCGGCAGATGCGCCACCAGCACGTCCACCGGCAGCAGCACCGCCTCCCGGGCCGCCTGGTCGGGCAGCGCCTCCAGCTGCTCCGGCGCCCGCATGCCCTCGGCATCCCGGAAGGGACCGGAGGCGAGCCGCCGCAGGGCGCTGATGTGGGCGCCGCATCCCAGCGCCTCGCCGATGTCCTCGGCCAGGGTGCGGATGTAGGTGCCCTTGCTGACGCGCACCTCCAACTCGAAGGCGGTGCCCTCGAACGAGAGAAGGCGCGCATCATACACCCTCACGCGGCGCGCTGCACGCTCGACGCTCTTGCCCTCGCGGGCCAGCTCGTAGAGCTTGCGCCCCTGGTGCTTGAGCGCCGAATGCATCGGCGGCACCTGCTCGATCTCGCCGGTGAAGCGCTCCAGCACGTCGCGCAGGTCGGCCTCGGTGAGGCCCGGCACCGCGCGGCGCTCGACCACCTCGCCCTCGGCGTCGCCGGAGTCGGTGATGACGCCGAGCTCGACCCGGGTGCGGTAGGTCTTGTCGGCCTCCAGCAGGAAGGCGGAGAACTTGGTGGCCTCGCCGAAGCACACCGGCAGCAGGCCGGTGGCCATCGGGTCCAGGGTGCCGGTGTGGCCGGCCTTCTGCGCCTGGAACAGGCGCCGCGCCCGCTGCAGGGCATGGTTGCTGGACGCGCCCCGAGGCTTGTCCAGCAGCAGCACGCCGTCGACCGGCAGGCCTCGACGCCGCCTCGCCATCAGTCGCGCTCTCCCTCGCCGCGCTCGCCGTGATCGTCCTCGGCCTCGTCGCCGTGGCGGTCGCGATCGCTCGCCACCGCCTCGTCGATCAGCGAGGACAGCCGCTGGCCGCGCACCACGCTCTCGTCGTAGTGGAAGCGCAGCTCCGGCACGTGACGCAGCTTGACGCGCCGGGCGATCTGGCCGCGCAGGAAGCCGGCGGCGCGCTTGAGCACCGCCAGGTTCTCCTTGACGCGCTCGGGGTCCTGCTCGCCGAGCAGGGTCACGTGGACGTCGGCGTAGCCGAGGTCACGGCTGACCGAGACCCCGCTGACGGTGACCATGCCCAGCCGCGGATCCTTGATCTCGCGCTGGATGAGCACCGCCAGCTCCTTCTGGAGCTGGTCGGCTACCCGGTCGGTACGCTGGAATTCGCGCATGCTCGGTTCCTCGCGGTCAGAGGGTCCGCTCGACCTTGACCTGGTCGAAGACCTCGATCTTGTCGCCGACCTGGACGTCGTTGTAGTTCTTCACGCCGATGCCGCACTCCATGCCGTTGCGCACGTCGTTGACGTCGTCCTTGTAGCGGCGCAGGGACTCGAGCTCGCCCTCGTAGATGACCACGTTCTCGCGGAGCACGCGGATCTTCTTGTGGCGATAGACGGTCCCCTCGACCACCATGCAGCCGGCCACGGCGCCGATCTTGGGCGCGCGGAAGACGTCGCGGACCTCGGCCACGCCGACGATCTCTTCCTTCCACTCCGGCTCGAGCATGCCGCTCATGGCCTGCTTGACCTCGTCGATGAGCTGGTAGATGACGCTGTAGTAGCGCAGCTCCAGGCCCTCGCGCTCGATGATCTCGCGGGCCGCGGCATCGGCACGCACGTTGAAGCCGATGACGATCGCCTCGGAGGCCAGCGCCAGGTTGGCGTCGGTGCCGGTGATGCCGCCCACGCCGGAGGACACCACGGAGACCTGCACCTCGTCGGTGGACAGCTCCTCGAGGGCGCCCTTGATGGCCTCCAGGGAACCCTGGACGTCGGCCTTGAGGACGATGTTGAGCTTGGCGGCCTCTTCCTGGCCCATCTGGGAGAACATGTTCTCCAGCTTGGCCTTCTGCTGGCGGGCCAGGCGCACCTCGCGGTACTTGCCCTGACGGAAGTTGGCGACCTCGCGGGCCTTCTTCTCGTCGTCGAGGACCATGAAGTCGTCACCCGCCTCGGGGGTGCCGTCCAGGCCCTGGATCTCCACCGGCATGGCGGGACCGGCCTCGTCGACCTGCTTGCCCAGCTCGTTGGTCAGGGCGCGCACGCGGCCGTAGTGCAGGCCGGCGAGCACGATGTCGCCCTTCTGCAGGGTGCCGTTCTGGACCAGCACGGTGGCCACCGGACCGCGGCCCTTGTCCAGGCGCGACTCGACGACCACGCCCTTGCCGGGCGCCTCGGGCACGGCCTTGAGCTCGAGCACCTCGGAGACCAGCTGGATGGACTCGAGCAGGTTCTCGATGCCGTCGCCGGACTTGGCGGAGACGTGCACGAACTGGGTGTCGCCGCCCCACTCCTCGGAGATCACGCCGTGCTGGGACAGCTCGTTCTTGACCCGGTCCGGGTCGGCGCCCTGCTTGTCGATCTTGTTGACCGCCACCACCATCGGCACCTCGGCGGCCTTGGAGTGCTCGATGGCCTCGATGGTCTGGGGCATGACGCCGTCGTCGGCGGCCACCACCAGCACCACCACGTCGGTGGCCTTGGCGCCGCGGGCGCGCATGGCGGTGAAGGCCGCGTGGCCCGGGGTGTCGAGGAAGGTCACGCCGCCGTGATCGTCCTCGACGTGGTAGGCGCCGATGTGCTGGGTGATGCCGCCGGCCTCGCCGGTGGCCACCTTGGCCCGGCGGATGTAGTCGAGCAGCGAGGTCTTGCCGTGGTCGACGTGGCCCATGACGGTCACCACCGGCGAGCGGGTGATCTCCTCGCCCTCGTAGGAGATGCCCTCGAGGACCTCGGTCTCCAGCGCATCGTCCTTGACCAGCTTGGGCTTGTGGCCCATCTCCTCGACCACGATGGCCGCGGTGTCCTGGTCGATGGTCTGGTTGATGGTCACCGCCGCGCCCATGGTGAACATGGTCTTGATGACTTCGTTGGCCTTGATCGACATCTTGTCGGCCAGGTCGGCGACGCTGATGGACTCGGGGATCGAGACCTCACGGACGATCGGCTGGGTCGGCTTCTGGAAGCCGTGCTTGCCGCCGCCCTGGCCGCCTCGCCGGCCGCCGCGGCGCTCGGCACGCTTGGCCTTCTTGCCGCCGCGACGCCGCTCCTCGCGCTCGCCACGATCCTCGTCGCGGTCGTGGCGCCCCTTCTTGCCGCTCTTCTTGGCAGGCGCGCTACGCCGGTCGGGGCGACCCTCCTTGGGCGGCGCCGGGGCCTCCTCGGGAGCGGGGGCGGCGGTCTCGAGTTCCGGCACCGGAATCTCGGGCTCGGCCTGGGCGGCCTCCGCCTTGGCCTTCTCCTCGGCCTCGCGAGCGGCCTGCTCCTCGGCGCGGCGCTTGGCCTCCTCGGCCTCGCGCTTGGCCTCGGCCTCGGCCATGTCGCCGACCAGCTGGCGCGGCCCGTGATCCTGGGCCTGGGGCTCCTCGGCGGGCTTCTCTTCCTCGCGCTTGACGTAGGTGCGCTTCTTGCGGACCTGCACCTCGATGCTCTTGCCCCGCTCGCCGGTCTTGATGCGGCTGCGCGTCTTGCGCGTCAGGGTGATGCGATTCTTGGGCGCGGCCTTCTCGGCGCTGCCGCCGTGACTCTTGGTGAGATAGTCGAGCAGCTGGCGCTTGTCCTCCTCGGACACGGCGTCGCCCTCGGACTTGTGCTCGAGCCCGGCCTCTTTCATCTGTTCCAGCAGGCGGGGCACATCGCGCCCCACCTTCGCTGCAAAATCCTTAACGGTCATTTCTGACATTACGACCCTCCTCAGCCCGTGACCCGTTTACTGTTCGCTCTCGAACCAGGGCGCACGGGCAGTCATGATCAGTGCCGCGGCGCGCTCCTCGTCCAGCCCCTCGATGTCCGTCAGATCGTCGACGGACTGCTCGGCGAGGTCCTCCATGGTCTTGATACCCCGGCTGGCCAGGATGAAGGCCAGGTGACGCTCCATGCCGTCCATTTCCAGCAGGTCGTCGGCCGGCTGAGCCTCGTCGAGCTCCTCCTCGGAGGCGATGGCCAGGTTCAACAGCTCGTCCTTGGCGCGAGCGCGCAGCTCCTCGATGAGCTCTTCGTCGAACTCCTCGATCTCCAGCATCTCCTCCACCGGGACATAGGCGACCTCCTCCAGGGAGGTGAAGCCTTCCTCGACCAACAGGCGCGCCACGTCCTCGTCGATGTCCAGGTGCTGGATGAAGTGCTCGACCAGGCTGTCGATCTCCTGATCGCGCTTGGCCTCGGCCTCGGCCTCGGTCATGACGTTGAGACGCCAGCCGGTGAGCTCGGAGGCCAGGCGCACGTTCTGGCCGCTACGGCCGATGGCCTGGGCCAGGTTGTCCTCGGCGACCGCCACGTCCATGGCATGGGCGTCCTCGTCGACGAGGATGGAGGCGACATCCGCCGGTGCCATGGCGTTAATCACCAGCTGGGCGGGGTTGTCGTCCCACAGCACGATGTCCACCCGCTCGTTCTGCAGCTCGGTGGACACCGCCTGGACCCGCGAGCCACGCATGCCCACGCAGGCGCCCACCGGGTCGATGCGGCGGTCGTTGGTCTTGACCGCGATCTTGGCCCGCGAGCCCGGGTCCCGGGCCGCGCCCTTGATCTCGATGAGCTGCTCGGCGATCTCCGGCACCTCGATGCTGAACAGTTCGATGATCAGCTCCGGGCAGGTCCGCGACAGGATCAGCTGGGCGCCGCGAGCCTCGGGATCGACCTTGACCAGCAGCGCGCGCACGCGCTCGTTCATGCGATAGCGCTCGCCGGGAATCATCTCGCTGCGCGGCAGGAAGGCCTCGGCGTTCTCGCCGAGATCGATGATCAGGCCATCGCGGGTCGTCTTCTTGACGACGCCGGCGACCAGCTCGCCCTCGCGGTCCGCATAGAGGCGCACCACCTCGGCGCGCTCGGCCTCGCGGACCTTCTGCACGATGACCTGCTTGGCGGTCTGGGCGGCGATCCGGCCGAAGGCGGCGTTCTCGATCTGCTCCTCGACCACGTCGCCCAGGCCCAGCGGCGGATCGCGCCGCTCGGCGAAGGACAGCTTGATCTGGGCGTCGGGCCCGTCGAAGTCGTCGTCCTCGACGACCTCCCAGCGGCGGAAGGTCTCGTAGTCACCGGTGCGGCGGTCGATGTGCACCCGCACGCTGGCTTCCTCGTCCTCGAAGCGCTTGCGGGACGCGCTGGCCAGCGCCGCCTCGACGGCCTCGAAGATCACCTCGCGGGGGACCCCCTTCTCGTTGGAGATCGCATCGACGACCGCCAGAATCTCTTTACTCATGCCTTAGCCTCGCCAGAAAACCCGTCCTTGTGCACCGACCTCAGTCATCGAACTGCGGCACGATCCGCGCCTGGTCGATGCTCTCGATGGGAAAGCAATATTCCTCGTCGTCGAGCCGCACCAGCACCTCGTCACCCTCGACGCCGGCCAGCAGCCCCTGAAACTTGCGCCGCCCGTCGAAGGGCACGCGCAGCTTCACCTTCACATGGTGACCGGCGAAGCGTGCAAACTGCTCGAGGGTGAACAAGGGGCGGTCCATGCCCGGGGAGGACACTTCCAGCCGGTACTCGCCGGCGATGGGATCCTCGACATCGAACACCGCACTGACCTGGCGGCTGATATCGGCGCAATCGTCCACGCTCACCCCGTCCGGGTGATCGATGTAGACCACCAGGCGGGAGTGCTTGCCCTGGGACAGGTAGTCGATGCCCCACAGTTCGAACCCCATGGCCGAGACCACCGGTTCGATCAGCGCGTGCAGCGCAGCATCCTTGGTTGCCACGGAAGAAAGCTCCTACAGCCGTTGCATCAGGCACCTGGCCGGGAGTGAACAGGAAAGTCAGGTGGCTGATTGGCGTTGCCCGGGACAGCGCCGACGGCCTCGGCCGCGGGCTGACCGCTAACAAAAAGCCCCTTCACAGGAAGGGGCTTTTACAAGAAACCTGTAACCACTTCATACGGCCTGGCATGCCCCGTATGCGTACCTGCATGCCTGCCAGGAAGATGGTAGCGGGGACCGGATTTGAACCGATGACCTTCGGGTTATGAGCCCGACGAGCTACCAGACTGCTCCACCCCGCATCAATCTAGGTCGGTGATTGTATGCCGGCCGACCTCTCGTCGTCAAGCCAGGCTTCACCGCTTCGCCAATCCTGCAATGAAGGCGCGATGCTCGGCGAACGCTCCGCCGCACCGGCTTCAGGATGGTGCCGAAGGCGGGACTTGAACCCGCACGGCCGTAAGGCCACTACCCCCTCAAGATAGCGTGTCTACCAATTCCACCACTTCGGCATCAGGGGAGGCCGGATCCGCGACTCACTCGCCGTCGCTTTCCTCCAGCACTGGCGCAGTATTATCCATAGCCTGCCCCTCGCCGTCAAGGGACGGCACGGAATTCTGCTGCTGGTCGATCAGCTCGGCATCGGGGATGCCTGCTTCCTCCGGCGCCTCGCCGGCCTGGGAGGCGAAATAGGCCAGGGTCAGGGAGGTGGCGAAGAAGGCCGCGGCCAGCACGGCGGTGGCCCGGGACAGGAAATTGCCGCTGCCCTGGGAGCCGAACACGGTCTGGGAGGCGCCGCCGCCGAAGGAGGCGCCGGCATCGGCACCCTTGCCCTGCTGCAGCAGGATCAGGGCGACCAGGGCGATGGCGATCGCCACGTGGATCATGAGAATGGCAACTTGCATGGAATCAACCTGCTGACTGGCAAATGGCTAGGAAATCGTCGACCTTCAGGGAGGCACCGCCCACCAGGCCGCCGTCGATGTCCGGCTGAGCGAGCAGCTCGGCCGCGTTGTCGGCCTTCATGCTGCCGCCGTAGAGAAGGCGCATGCCCTCGGCGAGCGCCGCATCGTAGCGGCGCAACCGCGCCCGGAGGGCGCCGTGCACCGCCTGGGCCTGCTCCGGAGTGGCGGTGCGCCCGGTGCCGATGGCCCACACCGGCTCGTAGGCGATCACCAGGCGGGCACGCTCCCCGGGCGAAAGGGCGTCGAACACCGCCTCGAGCTGGCCGAGCACCACCGCCTCGGTGCGCCCGGCGTCGCGCTCCTCGAGGGTCTCGCCCAGGCACAGCACCGGGGTGAGGCCGACGCCCAGGGCGGCGCGCACGCGCGCCAGCACGGCGGCGTCATCCTCGCCGAACAGGGTGCGGCGCTCGGAGTGGCCCACCAGCACCTGGCTGGCACCGCAGTCGCGGAGCATCTCGCCGCTGACCTCACCGGTGAAGGCGCCGGCGGGCCGGTCGCTGAGCGTCTGGGCGCCGAGCGCCACCGGCGTGCCGGCGAAGGCGCGACCGGCGGCCTCGAGGAAGGGGAAGGGCACCATCAGCGCCACCTCCACCCCCGCGGGCAGGGCGGCTTCCTCGAAGGCGCGACCGAACGCCTCGACCAGGTCGCGGGACCCGTTCATCTTCCAGTTGCCGGCGATCAGCGGCGTAGGCATGCAGCTTCCCTCTTTCAAGGTGGAGCGAAATGGTATAGGAGCGGCCCTGTCAAGACAACCAGCCTGCCGGCGTCAGGACAACAGCCCCTGGACGTCGTCGGCCAGGCGCCGGGCCAGGCCGTCGACGTCCAGGTGGGGCCGGCCCTCGACCATCACCCGGATCAGCGGCTCGGTGCCCGAGGGCCGCAGCAGCACCCGCCCCTGGTCGCCGAGCTCGGCCTCGACCGCGGCCACCGCGGACTTGAGCGCCGGCGCCTCCATCAGCGTCCTGGCATCGGCCCCGGGCGTCAGGCGCACGTTGACCAGCGACTGCGGGGCCTTCTCCAGCCCCGCGAGCAGCCTCCCGAGGGAGGTGTCCTCGCGCACCATGATCGACAGCACCTGCAGGGCGGAGACGATGCCGTCGCCGGTGGTCTGGACGTGGCCGCAGACGATATGTCCCGAGGCCTCGCCGCCGAGCTGCCAGCCATGGGCCGCCAGGCGCTCCATCACGTAGCGGTCGCCGACCTTGGCGCGCTCGAAGGGGATCCCCAGGGTCTGCAGCGCCGTGGCCAGGCCGAAGTTGCTCATCAGGGTGCCGACCACGCCGCCGCCGAGGTCGCCCCGGCCATGGCGATCCCGGGCGATCAGGTAGAGGATATCGTCACCGTCGATCTCGCGGCCGTCGGCGTCCACCATCAGCACCCGGTCGCCGTCGCCGTCGAAGGCCACGCCCAGATCGGCACCCTGCTGGATGACCGCGGCGCGCAGCGCGGCCGGCTGGGTGGAGCCGACCTCGTGGTTGATGTTCAGGCCGTCCGGCGCGCCGCCGATCACCTCGACCTCGGCGCCGAGCTCGCGGAAGACGTTGGGGGCGATGTGGTAGGTGGCGCCATGGGCGCAGTCGACCACCATCCGCAGGCCGTGCAGGTCGACCCGGTCGGGGATGGTCGACTTGCAGAACTCGATGTAGCGCCCCGCGGCATCGTCCACCCGCCGCGCCTTGCCCAGGGCGGCGGGCGCCACGGTGGTCAGCGGCTCGTCGAGCATGGCCTCGATGCGCTCCTCGACGCCGTCGTCGAGCTTGGTGCCCTCGGCGGAGAAGAACTTGATGCCGTTGTCGGCGAACGGATTGTGCGACGCCGAGATGACGATGCCGGCATCGGCGCGGAAGGTGCGGGTCAGGTAGGCGATGCCCGGGGTGGGCATGGGGCCGAGCAGGATGACGTCGACGCCGGCGGCGGACAGGCCGGCCTCCAGGGCCGACTCGAACATGTAGCCGGAGATGCGCGTATCCTTGCCGATCAACACCCGCGCCCGACCGCTGTCTCGGGCCAGCACCCGGCCGGTGGCCCAGCCCAGCTTGAGCATGAAGTCCGCCGTGATCGGGGCCTCGCCCACGGTCCCGCGGATGCCGTCGGTGCCGAAGTATCGTCTAGTCATTCTCGTTTCCTTCCTCGAGCACGGCCCAGGTCATGTTCACCGCATCCACGTGGGGGCCCACATCGTGGACGCGCAGGATCCGCGCGCCGCGCTCCACGGCCAGGGCGGACAGCGCCAGGCCGCCGGGCAGGCGCTCCTCCACCGGCCGCCCCAGCACCTTGCCGATCATGCTCTTGCGCGACATGCCCACCAGCAGCGGCAGGCCCAGGCGCTCGAGGTGGTCGAGGCGACGGAGCAGGCGCAAGTTGTGCTCGACGGTCTTGGCGAAGCCGAAGCCGGGATCGAGCAGCAGCCGTTCGCGGCGCAGCCCGGCCGCCTCGCAGGCCGCCACCCGCGCCTCGAGGAAGTCGGCCACCGCCTCCTCCACCGGAGCGTCGTAGCGGGGCGCATCCTGCATGTCGCCGGGCTCGCCGAGCATGTGCATCAGGCACACCGGCAACCCGCTGGCGGCGGCGGCGCGCAGGGCGCCCTCGCGGCGCAGGTTGCGCACGTCGTTGAGCATGCCCGCCCCCCTGAGCGAGGCCTCGCGCATCACCTCCGGGGTGCTGGTGTCCACCGACACCAGGGCATCCAGTTCGCGCACCAGGGCCTCGACCACCGGCCCCACCCGATCGAGCTCCTGCTGGACCGGCACCGGCTCGGCGCCGGGCCGGGTCGACTCGCCGCCCACGTCGATGATGGCGGCGCCCTCGGCGAGCATCTGCTCGGCACGCCTCAGGGCATCGTCCAGGGCCACGTGGCGGCCGCCGTCGGAGAAGGAATCGGGGGTGACGTTGAGGATCCCCATGACGCGGGGAAACGACAGGTCCAGCCGGTGTCGGCCGCACTGCAGGGAGGTCGGGGCGCTGGGGTGCATCTTCATCCTGGCATCGATCGGGAATGGCGGGGGCCGGGCGGCCCCTCCACGGCGGAGGCGCCCCGCGGGGCGCCTCAGGGGGACGGCTCAGCTGCCGGCGGGACCGCCGAGGGGGTCGGAGGGCCGGCGGGTGGGCGCCTCGTCGTCACCGTCGTTGTCGGCCGCATCGGAGGACGGCGAGGCCTCGGGTGACTCGGTCACCGGCGAGCCGCTGCCGGGGCCGCCCTCGCCCCAGTCCTTGGGCGGCCGCGGGGTGCGGCCATCCATGATGTCCTTGAGCTGGTCGGCATCGATGGTCTCGTACTGCACCAGCGCCTCGGCCATGGCATCCAGCTTGTCGCGGTTGTCCTCGAGGATCTGCTTGGCCTGGGCATAGCACTCGTCGATGATCCGGCGCACCTCGTGATCAAGCTTGGTGGTGGTCTCGCCGGACTTGAGCTTGCCGCCCTGGCCGCCAGCGCCGAGGAACTGGTGGGACTCGTCCTCGTCGTACATGATCGGCCCCATCTCCTCGGACAGGCCCCACTTGGCGACCATGTTATGGGCCAGCTCGGTGGCGCGCTTGATGTCGTTGGAGGCCCCGGTGGTCACCCCGTTCGGGCCCAGGGTCATCTCCTCGGCGATGCGGCCGCCGAACAACGAACAGATCTGGCTGATGATCTGCTGGCGGGACAGGCTGTAGCGATCCTCCTCGGGGAGGAACATGGTCACGCCCAGCGCCCGGCCGCGTGGGATGATCGTCACCTTGTAGACCGGGTCGTGCTCGGGCATCACCAGGCCGATGATGGCGTGGCCGGACTCGTGGTAGGCGGTGTTGAGCTTGTCCTTCTCGGTCATGACCATGGAGCGGCGCTCCGCGCCCATCATGATCTTGTCCTTGGCCATCTCCAGCTCGTCCATGCCCACCAGCCGCTTGTTGCCACGCGCGGCGAACAGCGCGGCCTCGTTGACCAGGTTGGCCAGGTCGGCGCCGGAGAAGCCCGGGGTCCCGCGGGCGATGAAGGAGGGCTTGACGTCGTCGGCCAGCGGCACCTTGCGCAGGTGGACGTTGAGGATGTGCTCGCGGCCGCGGATGTCCGGCAGCGGCACGGTCACCTGGCGGTCGAAGCGGCCGGGGCGCAGCAGCGCCGGGTCCAGCACGTCCGGGCGGTTGGTGGCGGCGATGACGATGATGCCCTCGTTGGCCTCGAAGCCGTCCATCTCCACCAGCAGCTGGTTGAGGGTCTGTTCGCGCTCGTCGTTGCCGCCGCCCATGCCGGCCCCGCGGGAGCGGCCCACGGCGTCGATCTCGTCGATGAAGATGATGCAGGGCGCCTGCTTCTTGGCCTGCTCGAACATGTCGCGCACCCGCGAGGCGCCGACGCCCACGAACATCTCGACGAAGTCGGAGCCGGAGATCGAGAAGAAGGGCACCTTGGCCTCGCCGGCGATCGACTTGGCGAGCAGCGTCTTGCCGGTGCCGGGCGGGCCCACCATCAGCACGCCGCGGGGGATGGTGCCGCCCAGGCGCTGGAACTTGGTGGGATCGCGCAGGAAGTCGACCAGCTCCTCGACCTCCTCCTTGGCCTCGTCGCAGCCGGCCACGTCGGCGAAGGTGGTCTTGATCTGGTCCTGGGAGAGCAGCTTGGCCTTGGACTTGCCGAAGCTCATCGGGCCGCCCTTGCCGGCCCCGCCGCCCTGCATCTGGCGCATGAAGAACATGAAGATGGCCAGGATCAGCAGGATCGGGAAGCTGGCGATCAGCAGCCGCGTCCACAGGCTCTGCTCCTCCGGCTTCTTGCCCACCACGGTGACGTCGTGGGCGAGCAGGTCATCCATCAGCTTGGGGTCTTCCGCCGCCGGCCGGATGGTCTGGAACTGCGAGCCGTCGGCGCGCTCACCGCTGATGGTGTAGCCGTCGATGGTCACGCTCTTGACCTGCTCGTTCTGCACCTGCTGGACGAACTGGGAGTAGTTCATCGTCTGCGGGGTGTTCTCGACGCTGAAGTTGTTGAACACCGTCAGCAGCACCGCCGCGATGACCAACCACAGAATCAGGTTCTTCGCCATGTCGTTCAAGGGACTACCCTCATTGCAAGAATCTGTCGGCCGAACATGCCTGGCCCTTCGACACTACCCTAGCAGGGCATGTTCAGCCAGCCAGCGGGCGAACCCCGGCCGGCGCCTGTCCTCACTGTGACACAGACGCCTCGCCGTGTCCGGCCATCGCTTCGTTAGCCTGTCGCTATCGGTCACCGGGCGATCAGCCGCGGAACCCTTCCGCCAGCAGGTAGACCTCCCGGGAGCGCGCCCGGGAAGCCTCCGGCTTGCGGGTCACCACCCGCTTGAAGCTGCCGCGCAGCTCCTTCAGGTAGGCATCGAAACCTTCGCCCTGGAACACCTTGGCCAGGAAGGTGCCGCCGGGGGACAGGGTCTGGCGCGCCAGGTCCAGGGCCAGCTCCACCAGGTACATGGCCTGGGGCTGGTCGATGGCGGCCATGCCACTCATGTTGGGGGCCATGTCCGACATCACAAGGTCCACGGGGCGATCGCCGAGGCGCGCCAGGATCTCGTCCAGCACCTGCTCCTCCGTGAAGTCGCCCTGCACGAAATCGACCCCGGCCAGGGCGTCCATCTCGAGGATGTCGGAGGCGATCACCATGCCCCGGTCGCCGACACGCTCCGCGGCCACCTGGCTCCAGCCGCCCGGGGCGGCGCCGAGGTCGATCACCGTCATGCCCGGACGCAGCAGCCTGTCCTTCTCGTCCAGGGCCAGCAGCTTGTAGCTGGCGCGGCTGCGGTAGCCGTCCTGCCAGCTCTGCTGCACGTAGCGATCGTCGAAATGCTCCTTCATCCAGCCGGCACTGCTCTTGCTGGTACCGCGCCGCTGCTTGGCGCTCCTGGAGCGGGAATCGGGGGGAGGTGCCACGGCATCACCTGCATCGCGTTACGGGTAAGACAGGCGGTCGAGCGGGTTGGAACAACCTGGGGTGGAGTGCTGACCTGCGATCCGGCATGTCGGGGCCCGGTGAAGCCGGCCGCGCTTTCGCCGCGAGGCGATTCACCGTACCATGTGCGCTGCGCGCCAACCGGGAAGAAGCACGATACCATGAGCTTGTCACAGGCACAAAAGAAAGCATTTCGCAGCATCGGCCACCATCTCGACCCCGTGGTCACGGTCTCCGAGAACGGCCTCTCCGAGGGGGTGCTCGCCGAACTCGACCGGGCCCTGGCCGACCACGAGCTGGTCAAGGTCAAGCTGGCCCTGCCCGAGCGCGAGGACCGCGCCGCCATGCTCGAGGAGCTGGTCGCCGAGAGCGGCGCCGAGCTGGTGCAGAAGATCGGCAAGGTCGCCCTCTTCTACCGCCACAACCCCCGCGCCAACCCGAAGCTGTCCAACATCAGGCGCTTCGAGGAGCATCACGGCCGCCGCTGAGCTGGCGCTCAGAGCTGTAAGCCATAAGCTTTAAGCCGTAAGAAAACACCCCCGAGGCAGAACCTCGGGGGTGTTTCGGTTTGACTTACAGCTTACGGCTTAAAGCTTACAGCTGACCGAAGGTCAGAGGTGCTCGACCTTGCCGATCTCGTACTCGACGTCGCCGCCGGGCGTGCGCACCAGCACCACCTCGCCTTCTTCCTTGCCGATCAGCGCCCGGGCGATGGGCGAGGTCACGGAGATCTGGCCGGCCTTGATGTCGGCCTCGTCCTCGCCGACGATGCGGTAGGTCACCTCCTCGTCGGTCTCCAGGTTGATCAGCTCCACGGTCACGCCGAAGATCACCTTGCCGGTCTTGGGCAGCTTGGTCACGTCGATGACCTGAGCGTTGGACAGCTTGCCCTCGATCTCCTGGATGCGCCCCTCGATGAAGCCCTGCTGCTCGCGGGCGGCATGGTACTCGGCGTTTTCCTTGAGATCGCCGTGCTCGCGAGCCTCGGCGATGGCGGCGATCACGTTCGGGCGGGCCTCGCTCTTGAGGTGCTCGAGCTCATCGCGAAGGCGCTGCTCACCGACGACGGTCATCGGGACCTTGTTCATTGACTGACTCCTGCATGCAGTTCCTGTAGCCGCCGCACGGTGATGGCATTGCCGTACTCGAGGGCCAGACAAACGGCCTTGGCCCCGGCCAGGGTGGTGGCGTAGGGAACCTTGTGGGCGAGTGCGGTGCGGCGGATCACCGAGGAATCATTGATGGCCTGACGGCCCTCGGTGGTGTTGACGATGTAGGCGACCTCGTCGTTCTTGAGCAGATCGACGATGTGAGGACGGCCTTCATAGACCTTGTTGACGACCTCGACGGGCAGGTCGGCCGCCTGGAGGGCCGCTGCCGTGCCTCGGGTCGCACAAAGGGTGAAGCCCAATGTTAACAGAGAACGGGCCACCTCGATAACACCCGCCTTGTCCGGCTCGCGCACCGAGAGGAACGCCTTGCGCTCGCCCTCCAGCGCCGGAATCGCCTCGCCGGCGCCCAGCTGGGCCTTGTAGAAGGCCTCGGCGAAGGTCTCGCCGGAGCCCATCACCTCGCCGGTGGACTTCATCTCCGGCGACAGGATCGGATCGACGCCGGGGAACTTGTTGAACGGGAAGACCGCCTCCTTGACGCTGTAGGTCGTCGGCACGATCTCGGCCTCGAAGCCCTGGTCGGCCAGGGAGATCCCGGCCATGCAGCGCGCCGCCACCTGGGCCAGGGAGGTGCCGATGCACTTGGAGACGAAGGGCACGGTGCGCGAGGCCCGCGGATTGACCTCGATGACGTAGATCTCGCCGCCCTGCCAGGCCAGCTGGACGTTCATCAGGCCGTTGACGCCGAGCTCCACCGCCATGCGCTTGACCTGGTCGCGCATCTCGTCCTGCACCTCGGCGGGCAGCGAGTAGGGCGGCAACGCGCAGGCGGAGTCCCCGGAGTGCACGCCGGCCTGCTCGATGTGCTGCATGATGCCGCCGATCACCACCTGCTTGCCGTCGGAGACGGCATCGATGTCGACCTCGATGGCGGCGTTGAGGAAGTGGTCCAGCAGCACCGGCGAGTCGTTGGAGACCTTGACCGCATGGGTCATGTAGTTCTCCAGCTCGGAGGCGTCATAGACGATCTCCATGGCCCGGCCGCCGAGCACGTAGCTGGGGCGCACCACCAGCGGGTAGCCGATCGCCTCGGCCTTGGCGAAGGCCTCGTCGAAGCTGCGGGCGGTGGCGTTGGGCGGCTGCTTGAGGCCCAGCTTGTCGATCATCTGCTGGAAGCGCTCGCGGTCCTCGGCGCGGTCGATGGCGTCCGGGGTGGTGCCGATGATCGGCACCCCGGCGGCCTCGAGCTCGCGGGCCAGCTTGAGCGGCGTCTGGCCGCCGAACTGCACGATCACGCCGGCCGGGCGCTCCTTGTCGGCGATCTCCAGCACGTCCTCCAGGGTCACCGGCTCGAAGTAGAGGCGATCGGAGGTGTCGTAGTCGGTGGAGACGGTCTCCGGGTTGCAGTTGACCATGATGGTCTCATAGCCGTCGTCGCGCATGGCCAGCGCCGCGTGGACGCAGCAGTAGTCGAACTCGATGCCCTGGCCAATGCGGTTCGGGCCGCCGCCGAGCACCATGATCTTCTGGCGGTCGCTGACCTCGGCCTCGCACTCCTCCTCGTAGGTGGAGTACATGTAGGCGGTGTCGGAGGCGAACTCGGCCGCGCAGGTGTCGACCCGCTTGTAGACCGGGCGGATGCCGGCCTTCTGGCGGGTCTTGCGGAACTCCTTCTCGGCCACGCCCAGCAGCCTGGCCAGGCGGGCATCGCTGAAGCCCTTGCGCTTCAGGCGCAGCAGCTCGCGGGCGTCCAGCTCGGAGAGCGAGCGCTTGGCCAGCGCCTGCTCGGTCAGGATCAGGTCCTCGAGCTGGACCAGGAACCAGCGATCGATGTTGGTCAGCGCGAAGACCTCCTCGACGCTCATGCCGGCGCGCAGGGCATCGGCCACGTAGAAGATGCGCTCGGCGCCGGCGGCCTGCAGCTCGCCCTTGATGTGGGCCATGGCCTCGTCGGTGAAGCGGGTGATCTTGGGGTCGAGGCCGTCGTTGCCGGTCTCCAGGCCGCGCAACGCCTTCTGCAGCGACTCCTGGAAGGTACGGCCGATGGCCATCACCTCGCCCACCGACTTCATCTGGGTGGTCAGGCGGTCGTTGGCCTGGGGGAACTTCTCGAAGGTGAAGCGCGGGATCTTGGTGACCACGTAGTCGATGGACGGCTCGAAGGACGCCGGGGTGCGGCCGCCGGTGATGTCGTTCTGCAGCTCGTCCAGGGTGTAGCCCACGGCCAGCTTGGCGGCGATCTTGGCGATCGGGAAGCCGGTGGCCTTGGAGGCCAGCGCCGAGGAGCGCGACACCCGCGGGTTCATCTCGATGACCACCACGCGGCCGGTCTTCGGGTCCACACCGAACTGGACGTTGGAGCCGCCGGTCTCGACGCCGATCTCGCGCAACACCGCCAGGGAGGCGTCGCGCATGATCTGGTATTCCTTGTCGGTCAGCGTCTGGGCCGGCGCCACGGTGAGGGAATCGCCGGTGTGCACGCCCATGGGGTCGAAGTTCTCGATGGCGCAGACGATGATGCAGTTGTCGTTCCTGTCGCGAACGACCTCCATCTCGTATTCCTTCCAGCCCAGCAGCGACTCGTCGATCAGCAGCTCGTGGTTGTTGGAGAGCTCGAAGCCACGATGGCAGATCTCCTCGAACTCCTCCTTGTTGTAGGCCACACCGCCGCCAGAACCGCCCATGGTGTAGGACGGGCGGATGATCACCGGGAAGCCGAGTTCGCCCTGGATCGCCCAGGCCTCTTCCATGGTGTGGGCGACCTTGGCCTTGGGGCACTCCAGGCCGATGTTCTTCATCGCCTTGTCGAAGAGGTCGCGGTCCTCGGCCTTGTTGATGGCGTCGGCGTTGGCGCCGATCATCTCCACGCCGTGCCTGGCCAGCACGCCGTGCTTGTCCAGGTCCAGGGCACAGTTGAGCGCGGTCTGGCCGCCCATGGTGGGCAGCACGGCATCGGGCTTCTCGGCCTCGATGATCTTCTCCACCGCCTGCCAGGTGATCGGCTCGATGTAGGTGGCGTCGGCCATCACCGGGTCGGTCATGATGGTGGCCGGGTTGGAGTTGACCAGGATGACCCGGTAGCCCTCCTCGCGCAGGGCCTTGCAGGCCTGGGCGCCGGAGTAGTCGAACTCGCAGGCCTGGCCGATGACGATGGGGCCGGCGCCGATGATCAGGATGCTCTGGATGTCGGTACGTTTTGGCATGGTGCTTCCCGCAGAAAAGGTGACGGACGAGGGGCGACGATCGGACGGTTAGCGCTTGGCCTTCATCATCTCGATAAAGCGGTCGAACAGCGGCGCGACGTCACGCGGCCCCGGGCTCGCCTCCGGGTGGCCCTGGAAGCTGAAGGCCGGGCGGTCGGTGCGCTCGATGCCCTGCAGGGTGCCGTCGAACAGCGAGCGATGGGTCGCGCGCAGGGTCGCGGGCAGCGAGGCCTCGTCGGCGGCGAAGCCGTGGTTCTGGCTGGTGATCATCACCTGGCCGCTGTCGAGGTCCTGCACCGGGTGGTTGGCGCCGTGGTGGCCGAACTTCATCTTCTCCGACTTGGCGCCGCTGGCCAGCGCCAGCAGCTGGTGGCCCAGGCAGATGCCGAAGATCGGCACGCCGGTCTCGAGCAGCTCGCGGATGGCGGCGATGGCGTACTCGCAGGGCTCGGGATCGCCGGGGCCGTTGGAGAGGAAGATGCCGTCCGGGTTCAGCGCCATGACCTCGCCGGCCGGGGTCTGGGCCGGCACTACGGTCAGGCGGCAGCCGCGGGCGGCCAGCATGCGCAGGATGTTGCGCTTGACGCCGTAGTCGTAGGCGACCACGTGGAAGGGCCGCTCGGCCTCGGCGGCGTCGGCATAGCCTTCGCCCAGGGTCCACTCGCCCTCGCGCCACTCGTAGGGGGACTGACAGGACACCACCTTGGCCAGGTCCATGCCCTTGAGGCCGGGGAAGGCCCGAGCCGCCTCCAGGGCGCGCGCCACGGCGTCCTCACCCTCGGCGTCGGCCCCGGCGAGGATGGCGCCGTTCTGGGCGCCCTTGTCGCGCAGGATGCGGGTCAGGCGGCGGGTGTCGATGTCGGCGATGCCCAGCACGTTCTGGCTGGCCAGGTAGTCGGAGAGCGTCTGCTCGGAGCGGAAGCTGCTGGCCAGCAGCGGCAGGTCGCGGATCACCAGGCCGGCGGCGGCGATGGCCCCGGACTCCACGTCCTCGGCGTTGATGCCGGTGTTGCCGATGTGCGGATAGGTGAGGGTGACGATCTGACGGCTGTAGGAGGGGTCGGTGAGGATTTCCTGGTAGCCCGTCATGGCCGTATTGAACACCACCTCACCGCTGGTTTGCCCATCGGCGCCAATGGCGGTGCCATGAAACACACTGCCATCTTCCAAGGCCAGTATCGCGGGTTTGTTCAATGCAACGTCCTCCCAGGTGGTAAGAGTACAGCTCGTCAAGGATACGGTTCGGCTGGCCCCGATGGATGATCCGACCCGCCGCCCGTCGGCCCGCAAAAAAGCGGGACGAAACCCGACAGTGAAGACCGGTTTCATCCCGCTTGTTGTCATTCGCTCGGAACGCTGGGCCGACGCAACAAGCGTTTGCGCGGCGTGGGGCCGTCGCCCGGCCAAAATTTGGTGGATTCTAAAGCATCCGCCCGCGTTCGACCACCCCTCAGGCCAGCCCGATGACGTCCTGCATGTCGTAGCGCCCCGCCGGTCGCTCGGCCACCCAGCGCGCGGCGCGCACCGCGCCCCTGGCGAAGGTCATGCGGCTCGAGGCCTTGTGGGTGATCTCGATGCGCTCGCCCTCGGTGGCAAACATCACGGTGTGCTCGCCGACGATGTCGCCCGCCCTGACGGTCGCGAAGCCGATCTCCTTGTCGGTGCGCGGCCCGCACTGGCCGACCCGCTCGAAGACGCCGTACTCCTTGAGCGGGCGCTCCAGGGCATCGGCCACCACCTCGCCCATCTTCAGGGCGGTGCCGGACGGGGCGTCGACCTTGTGGCGGTGGTGGGACTCGATCACCTCGATGTCGTAGCCCTCGTCGCCCAGTGCCCTGGCGGCGGTCTCCAGCAGCTTCAGGGTGAGGTTCACGCCGACGCTCATGTTGGGGGCGAAGACCATCGGCACCCGGTCCCGGTGGCCGTCCAGCTCGGCCAGCGCCTCGTCGGACAGCCCGGTGGTGCCGATCACGATGCGCTTGCCGTGCTCGGCGCAGAAGGCCAGGTTGGCGAGCGTCACCTCGGGGGCGGTGAAGTCGATCAGCACGTCGAAGTCGTCGACGATGGCGGCCAGGGAGTCGCTGGCGGCGACGCCCAGCCTGCCGATGCCGGCCAGCTCGCCGAGATCGGCCCCGGCCAGCGAGCTGCCCGGCTCGACGATGCCGCCGGCCAGGGTGGCCCCGGCATCCTGCTGCACGGCGTTGACCAGGGTGCGGCCCATGCGGCCGGCGACCCCGACGATGGCGATACGGGTCATGCGATCTCCTGAAGCTTGGCTGGCCTGACGATGTCCGGAGTATATCAGAGGCGGCGCGCCGCCTGGGCGCGCGGGCGGCGCCCCGTCCACACTGGAGGTATCCGCCCCGGAGACGCGCCATGACCGCACTGCCCCCGGACCATCCCCTGGTGACGCTGCTGCATCGGCACCGCCGGGTGCTGCTGCTCGGCGCCCCCGGCAGCGGCAAGACCCGCCTGGCCGGGGCGGCCGCCGCCCGCCTGGCCGCCGAGGGCACCCCCTGCCGCTGCCTGAGCACCGACCCGGGCCTGCCCGGCATCGGCCCGCCCGGCGCGCTTAGCCTGGGCGCCTGGCACGGCGATCGCTGGCGCCTCGAGGCCCTGGCGGCGCTGTGCTCGCTGGACGCGGCCCGCTTCCGGCTGCCGCTGGCGGCGGCCGCGCGACGCCTGGCCGCGGCGGCCCCGCCGGGCCCGCTGGTGATCGACGCCCCGGGCCTGGTGCGCGGCGCCGGGGCCGCCGAGCTGCTGATGGCCCTGGCGAGCGCCTGCGATGCCGGAGCCCTGCTGACGCTGGCTCCCGAGGATGAACCGCCGCCGCTGGCCGACGAGTGCCGCGCCCTGGGACTGCCCCGGGCACGGCTCGCCCCCGCCCGCGAGGCGCGCCACCCGGGCAAGGAGGCGCGTCGGCAACGACGCACCGCGGCCTGGGAGGCCTGGCTGGCCGGCGCCACCGAGGTCGCGCTGCCGCTGGACGGCCTGGCGGTGATCGGCACCCCGCCGCCCCGGGCGGCGCCCGAGGCCTGGCGGGGCCGCCAGGTCGGCCTGCTCGACGCCCGCGGCGACACCCTGACCCTGGGGGAGGTCATGGAGCTGGACGGCGATCGCCTGCACCTGCGGGCGCCGTCCCTCGAGGGGGGCGCCTGCACCCTGGTGATGCGCGACGCCCATCGCGACGGCGAGGGCCGCCTGGCCACCGCGGCGCCCCGTCGCCCCGTCGCCGCGACGCCCGCCGCCCCCGAGCTGATCGCGCCCCTGGCGACGACGGGCCACCCGGACGACCCTCGCCCGGTGGTCCGCCTGGAGGCGGCCACGGCCACCCTGGTCAACGGCGTGTTCGGCGACCCCCTGCTGCACCTTCGCCTGCACCGCCAGCGGCGCCAGCTGCTGTTCGATCTCGGCGATGCCGGCCGGCTGCCGGCGCGGCTCGCCCATCGGGTCGGCGACGTCTTCATCAGCCACGCCCACTTCGACCATATCGGCGGCTTTCCCTGGCTGCTGCGCTCGCGGATCGGCGACTATCCGCCCTGCCGCCTGTTCGGCCCGCCGGGGCTCGCCGGCCGCGTGGCGGCACAGGTCGACGGCGTGCTCTGGGACCGGGTGGGCGACAAGGCGCCACGTTTCGAGGTGGCCGAGCTGCACGGCGAGCGGCTCGAGCGCTGGGCCATCGTCGCCGGCCGCGATGCCCGTCGACTGGCCGACGCCCCCGCGCCGGACGGCCTGCTGCTCGAGGCATCCGGCTATCGGGTGCGCGCCGTCACCCTGGATCACGGCACGCCGGTGCTCGCCTTCGCCCTGGAACCCGCGGCGCATGCCCGGGTGCGCCGCGAGCGGCTGGCGGCCCATGGCTGGCCGCCCGGGCCCTGGCTGGGCGAACTCAAGCGCCGGATGCTGGCCGGCGAGCCGGCGGCGCCGATCGCGCTGCCCGATGGCCGGACGCGGCCCGCGGGCGAGCTGGCCGCCGAGCTGCTCGAGGTGGCGCCGGGCGAGCGACTGGTCTACGCCACCGACCTGGCCGACACGCCGAGCAACCGGGCGCGGCTGATCGCCCTGGCCCGCGGCGCCCGGGCGCTGGTCTGCGAGGCACCCTTCCTCGAGCGCGAGGCGGACCAGGCCCGGGACACCGGCCACCTCACCGCCCGGGCCTGTGGCGAGATCGCCGCCGCCGCCGGCGTCGAGCGGCTGGTGCCCTTCCACTTCTCGCGGCGCCATGCCGACGAGGCCCCAACCCTGTACGCCGAGGTCGAGGCCGGCGCTCAGTCGGTGCGCCGCGGGGCCGGCGCGTCGTGACGCCGCAGCAGGGCGATGGCCAGCAGCACCAGGGCGCTGCCCGGCAGCCACGCCCAGCCGAGGCGCGACGGCGCCTCGACGAACAGCAGCAGCATGGAGACGAAGGGCACCAGGTAGCCATAGGCGGTGATGGCGCCGGGGGTCAGCACCGCCGTGGCGCGCTGCATCAGCCAGAAGGTCAGGGCGCTGGAGCACAGCCCCAGATAGACGATCAGCAGGCCGTCGCGCCAGGTCATGGTCGTGAGCCGGGTCACCGGCTCCAGCGCCAGCCCCGCCAGCCCGATCAGCGCCCCGCCCAGGGCGAGGCTCCAGAAGGTGCGCACCGCCGCCGAGGCCGGCAGCCGCCCGGCACCGAGGCCCCGCTTGGAGAGCACCGGGTAGAGCGCCGAACACAGGCAGCCGAGGAAGAACACCGCCTCCCCCCTGCCGAGCCGCCAGGCGCCATCGCCGGTCACGGCCTCGGCGAGGGCCAGCCCCAGGGCGCCGAGCGCGCCCAGGGCGAGGATCCCCGGCAGCCGCCAGGAGCGGCGCTCCACGCCGAGCCCCAGGCCCATGGCATAGGCCAGCAGCGGCACCGTGACGTAGAGGGTGGCCATGGACAGCGCCGTGGCATGGTGGGCGGCCCAGAACATCGCGCCGAAGAATCCCGCCAGGCACAGGCCCATGGCGGCGAACCACGGCAGCGCCCGCCAGCCGGGCCAGAACCCCGGCACCCGGCGGATCAGCGGCGCCAGGCCCAGGCAGGCGATGGCGAAGCGCAGGGCGGTCAGCGACAGCGGCGGCAGCTCGCCGAGCCAGCCCACCACGGGGAACGACAGCCCCACCAGCGCCGCCCACACCAGCATCCCCAGGTGGGCGGCCCGCGCCGACGGCACCGCCGGGCTCAATTTTCCCAGACGATCTCGATCGACTCCTTGCCCGCCATGCGCTCGAGGTGGCTGGCCACCACGCCCTCCAGGGTGTCGAGCGCCTCCTCGTCCAGCGCCTCGACGGCGACCTTGAGCTTGCCCGGCTCGGTGCTCATCAGGCAGGAGCCGTTGTCGAAGACCACCCGGCTGGCCTGCTCGCCCTGCTCCACCTCGAGCTTGTGGGCCCAGTGCTTGCACAGCCGGTTGATCAGCTTGTCGCCGGCCTCGGTGGCGATCTCGGCACGTGAAATCGGCATGGGGACTCCGTGTTCCTTGGACATGAACCTCAAGACTATGACGGCGCCCCCCCGCAGCGCCACCCTTTCCGGGGCCCGTTGGCGGACGCGGCGGGGCCGGCCGGCGACTGGCGACTATGCTCAGCCATGGGTCCGTCAACCGCCAGGAGGACGCCGCGATGATCATCAACTGCGTGGCCTACGAGCAGGGGCGCCGACTGCGCGATATCCAGCCCCACGAGATCGGCGAGCACATGGCCCGACCCAACTGCTTCGTCTGGGTGGCCCTGCACGATCCGGATGCCGCGGAGATGGCCGAGTTCCAGGCCCTGTTCGACCTGCACGAGCTGGCCGTGGAGGACGCCCTGCGCGGCGGGCAGCGCCCCAAGCTCGAGGAGTACGACGAGGCACTGTTCGTCATCATGCACATGATCAGCATGCGCGAGGATCAGCTGGAATCCGGCCAGGTGGCCGTGTTCGCCGGTCCGGGCTATGTGCTGTCGGTGCGCCTGCACCCGGGCCGGGGGTTCGCCGCGGTCCGCCAGCGCTGCGAGCACGAGCCGAGGCACCTCAAGCAGGGCCCGGCGTTCGTGCTCTATGCCCTGCTGGATGCCATCGTGGATCGCTACTTCCCGGTGGTCGAGGCGCTGGAGGCCGAGCTGGAGAGCATCGAGGACCGGATCTTCGTCAAGGGCACGGCCCGCCAGAGCCTGGAGCGGCTCTACCAGCTCAAGCGCCAGACCATGCAACTCAAGCATGCCGCCATGCCGCTGGCCGAGGCCGTGAGTCACCTGTTCGGCGGCCGGGTGCCGGCGCTGTGCCGCAAGACCCGGGAGTACTTCCGCGATGTCTACGACCACCTGCATCGCATCGAGTCGGCGGTGGACAGCATCCGCGAGATGATCATCACCGCGATCCAGGTCAACCTCTCGATGGTGGCCATCGACGAGGGCGAGGTCCACAAGCGGCTGGCGGCCTGGGCGGCGATCTTCGCGGTGGCCACCATCCTGGCCGGGATCTGGGGCATGAACTTCGCCCACATGCCCGAGCTGGACTGGCGCTACGGCTATCCCCTGGCGCTGCTGATGATGGGGCTGGCCTGCGGCGGCCTCTACCGGCGCTTCCGGCGCACCGGCTGGCTCTAGCCGCCGGCAACGCAAAAGGCCCCGCCTCCTTGCGGAGCGCGGGGCCTCGAACGCGCCGTCGAGGACGCCTTACGGCTTCATGTCCTCGAAGAACTTCTTCACGCCGTCGAAGAAGCTGGTCTTCTTCGGCGAGTGATGGCTGTTGCTGCCCTCCAGGCTGTCCTGGAAGCGGCGCAGCAGGTCCTTCTGCTCCTCGCTGAGCTTGACCGGGGTCTCGACCAGCACCCGGCACAGCAGGTCGCCGGCGGGGCCGCCGCGCACCGGCTTGACGCCCTTGCCCTTGAGCCGGAACAGCTTGCCGGTCTGGGTCTCGGGCGGGATCTTCAGCTTGACCCGGCCGTCCAGGGTCGGCACCTCGAGCTCGCCGCCCAGGGCGGCGTCGACGAAGTTGATCGGCACCTCGCACTGCAGGTGGCGCCCCTCGCGCTCGAAGATCGGGTGCGGCTTGATCGCCACCTGGACATAGAGATCCCCGGGCGGGCCGCCGTTGATGCCGGCCTCGCCCTCGCCGTTCAAGCGGATGCGATCGCCGGTGTCGACGCCCGCCGGGATCTTCACCGACAGGGTGCGGGTCTCGCGCACCCGGCCCTCGCCGTGGCACTTGTGGCAGGGCACCTTGATGTGCTGGCCGCTGCCGTGACAGGTCGGGCAGGTCTGCTGCACGGCGAAGAAGCCCTGCTGCATGCGCACCTGGCCGTGGCCGGCGCAGGTCGGGCAGGTCTCCTTGCTGGAGCCCGGCTCGGCGCCGTCGCCGTCGCAGCGCTCGCACTCGACGTGGCGCGGCACGCGGATGTCGACGCTGGTGCCGGACACCGCGTCCTCGAGGTCGAGCTCGAGGTTGTAGCGCAGGTCGCTGCCGCGCTGCGGGGCGTTGGGGTGACGGCGTGCGCCGCCCCCGCCGAAGATGTCGCCGAAGACATCCCCGAAGATATCGCTGAAGCCGCCGGCCCCGGCGCCGCCGAAGCCGCCGGCGCCGCCCGCCTGGCCGTCGACCCCGGCATGGCCGAACTGGTCGTAGGCCGCGCGCTTCTCGCTGTCGGTCAGGACCTCGTAGGCCTCGGAGACCTCGCGAAACTTCTCCGCCGCGGTCTCGTCGTCCGGATTGCGGTCCGGGTGGTATTTCTGGGCCAGGCGTCGATAGGCCTTCTTGATCTCTTTCTGATCGGCCCCGCGCTCGACGCCCAGAACCTCGTAGTAGTCACGCTTGGACATGAGTCTGTCCGCCTCCGTAGCGACTCTGCGGAAACACCAACGCGGGAGTCGTGCCCCCGCGCTGGCGTCATCCGTGATTCAGGCGTCGTGGTTTACTGCTTCTTCTGGTCGTCGTTGACTTCCTCGTACTCGGCGTCGACCACGTCGTCCTCCTGCTTGGCGCCCGCCTCGCCGGCGTCGGCGCCCTGGGCGGCCTCGCCCTGCTCGGCGTACATCTTCTGGGCCAGGTTGCCGGAGGCCTCGGTCAGCTTGTCGAGCTTGGCCTGGATGTCTTCCTGGTCGTCGCCCTTGGCGGCTTCCTCGAGCTCGGAGGCGGCACTCTCGATGGCCTGCTTCTCCTCGTCGGTGGCCTTGTCGCCGGCCTCCTCGAGGGTCTTGCGGGCGGCGTGGACCATGCCGTCGGCCTGGTTGCGCAGGGCCACCAGCTCCTCGAACTTCTTGTCCTCGTCGGCGTGGGCCTCGGCGTCCTGGACCATCTGCTCGACTTCTTCCTCGGACAGGCCGCTGGAGGCCTTGATGACGATCGACTGCTCCTTGCCGGTGGCCTTGTCCTTGGCGGACACGTTGAGGATGCCGTTGGCGTCCAGGTCGAAGGCGACCTCGATCTGCGGCACGCCGCGCGGCGCCGGCGGAATGTCGGCCAGGTCGAAGCGGCCGAGCGACTTGTTGCCGCTGGACTGCTTGCGCTCGCCCTGGAGCACGTGGATGGTCACGGCGGTCTGGTTGTCATCCGCGGTCGAGAAGGTCTGGGTCTTCTTGGTCGGGATGGTGGTGTTCTTCTCGATCAGCGGGGTCATCACGCCGCCCAGGGTCTCGATGCCCAGCGTCAGCGGGGTGACGTCGAGCAGCAGCACGTCCTTGACGTCGCCGCCCAGCACGCCGCCCTGGATGGCGGCGCCCACGGCCACGGCCTCGTCCGGGTTGACGTCCTTGCGGGCGTCCTTGCCGAAGAACTCGGCGACCTTGGACTGGACCATCGGCATGCGGGTCTGGCCGCCCACCAGGATGACGTCGTCGATCTCGGAGGCGGACAGGCCGGCGTCGGCCAGGGCGGTCTTGCAGGGCTTCAGCGAGCGGGTCACCAGCTCCTCGACCAGGGACTCGAGCTTGGCCCGGGTGACCTTGACGTTGAGGTGCTTGGGCCCGGTGTTGTCGGCCGTGATGTACGGCAGGTTGACCTCGGTCTGCTGGGCGCTGGACAGCTCGATCTTGGCCTTCTCGGCGGCTTCCTTGAGACGCTGCATGGCCAGGTTGTCGCCGGACAGGTCGATGCCGCTGTCGGACTTGAACTGGTCGACCAGGTAGTTGATCAGCGCCAGGTCGAAGTCCTCGCCGCCCAGGAAGGTGTCGCCGTTGGTGGCCAGCACCTCGAACTGGGTCTCGCCGTCGACGTCGGCCACCTCGATGATGGAGATATCGAAGGTACCGCCGCCCAGGTCGTAGACCGCGATGGTCTTGTCGCCGCGCGCCTTGTCCATGCCGTAGGCCAGCGCCGCCGCGGTGGGCTCGTTGATGATGCGCTTGACCTCGAGGCCGGCGATGCGGCCGGCGTCCTTGGTGGCCTGGCGCTGGCTGTCGTTGAAGTAGGCCGGCACGGTGATGACCGCCTCGGAGACGGTCTCGCCCAGGTAGTCCTCGGCGGTCTTCTTCATCTTCTTCAGGACTTCGGCGCTGACCTGCGGCGGCGCCAGCTTGTTGCCCTTGACCTCGACCCAGGCGTCGCCGTTATCGGCCTGGGTGATGGTGTAGGGCACCATCTTGATGTCCTTCTGCACCACGTCGTCCTCGAAGCGACGACCGATCAGGCGCTTGATGGCGAACAGGGTGTTCTGGGGGTTGGTGACCGCCTGGCGCTTGGCCGCCTGGCCCACCAGGGTCTCGCCATCGTCGGTGTAGGCGATGATGGAGGGGGTGGTGCGCGCGCCCTCGGCGTTCTCGATCACCTTGGCGCTGTCGCCGTCCAGCACGGCCACGCAGGAGTTGGTGGTCCCCAGGTCAATACCGATGATGCGTCCCATAGGAAATCCTCGAAATAGCGTTGCAGATTCGTTCGTGTGCGGCCTTCGCCGCGGGGTTGCCGACTATCTGGGGGCCCTCGGCGCCTTTTCAAGGGGCCGGGGCCGCTTTTCGTCTCGCCTCAGTCGGCGGCCTGGCTGACCACCACCATGGCCGGCCGGACCAGGCGGCCGTTGAGCAGATAGCCCTTCTGCATGACGTCCATCACGGTGTTGGGCTCGAGCTCGGGGTTGGGGACCATGGTCATGGCCTCGTGGTACTGCGGGTCGAAGGGCTCGCCGGCCGGGTCGAGGCGCTCGACGCCGAACTTGGCCAGCACGTCGAGCTGCATCTTCAGGGTCATCGACACGCCCTCGCGGTGGGCCTCGGTGGCGTCCTCGCCCATGGCCTCGAGCGCCTTCTCCAGGCTGTCGACCACCGGCAGCAGCTCCTTGATGAACTTCTCCAGGGCGAACTTGCGGGCCTTCTCGGCCTCCTGCTCGGCCCGGCGACGCACGTTCTGGGCCTCGGCCGCGGTGCGCATCGCCTGGTCCTTGGCCTCGGCCAGGGCCTGCTCGAGCTCCTCGACCTTGGCGGCCAGCACCTCGGCCTCGGGGTTGTCGGAGGCCTCCCCGGCCGCCTCCTCGGGCTGCTCGGCGTCGTCCGCCAGCTCGCCCTCGACGGGCTCGGGCTCGACCTGGGTGTCGGCCTCGTCTTGCTGGCGCGCCAGCTCGTCGTCCAGCGGGGTCTGCGGGTCTTTGGCCATGCCTCTTCTCCTGAATGTCGACGGCGGCCGGAAGGCCGCCTGCAGGACTGGGTGTCGGTGTCGAAATGCGTTTGCGGGGTATATGGGGCTGGACGCGGAGATCTCAAGGGAGGAAGGCCGCTCGATCGGGGCGTGCGTTGTCCCGCCCCCTGAACTACTGTATAAACGCACAAGGCAATGGATGAATAACCAGTAGTTTCGCCCGTCGCGGCGAATCGGCCACCGGGAGGCACCATGCTGACAGAGCTCGCCATTCGTGACTTCGCCATCGTCGACCACCTGGAACTCGAGCTCGGCGGCGGCATGACCGCCATCACCGGCGAGACCGGGGCCGGCAAGTCCATCCTGCTCGGCGCCCTGGGGCTGTGCCTGGGCGAGCGCGCCGACGCCGGCAGCGTGCGCCACGGCGCCGAGCGCGCCGACCTCAGCGCGCGCTTCGACATCCGCGAGCTGCCCGCCGCCCGGGCCTGGCTGGCCAGCCGCGAGCTGCCCGCCGACGACTGCCTGCTGCGCCGGGTGGTGACCCGGGCCGGCCGCTCCAAGGCCTGGATCAACGGCCAGCCGGCCACCGTGGCCGACCTCAGGGCGCTGGGCGGCCACCTCATCGAGATCCACGGCCAGCACGCCCACCAGGCGCTGCTCGCCGAGGACACCCACCTGCGCCTGCTCGACGACTTCGCCGGTCACGGCGAGACGGTGGCCGAGCTGGCCGAGACCTTCCGCGCCTGGCGCGAGGCCAGGCGCCGCCTCAAGCGCCTGGCCGAGGACGGGGACGAGCTGCGCGCCCGCCGCCAGCTGCTCCGCTACCAGGTGGAGGAGCTCGACCAGCTGGCCCTGGCCGACGACGAGCTGGCCGGCCTGGAGGCCGAGCAGGAGGCGCTGGCCCACGCCGAGGAGCGGCTGCGCGAGGCCCAGTTCGCCGTGGAGTGCTGCGACGGCGAGGAGGGCGGCGGCGCCCTGCCGCTGCTCAACCAGGCCGTGACCCGCCTCTCGGCGCTGCCGGGCAGCGACCGCGGCGCCCTGGCCGAAGCCCTGGGCATGCTGGGTGACGCCTGCATCCAGGTCGAGGAGGCCGGCCGCGAGCTCAACCACTTCGCCGCCGGCGTGGAACTGGACCCGGAGCGGCTGGCCCGGGTGGAGGAACGCCTCGGCGAGGTGCATCGCATCGCCCGCAAGCACCATGTGCCGCCCGAGGAGCTACCGGCCCTGCACCGGCGGCTGGCCGGGGAGCTCGCCGAGCTCGACGGCGGCGACGGCGACCTGGAGGCCCTGACGTCCGAGGTGGAAAGCCTCCAGGCGCGCTGGCGCGAGCAGGCCGAGGCGGTGAGCGCCGCCCGGCGACGGGCCGCCGAACGCTTCGGTGCCGCCGTCCAGGAGCAGCTGGCCTTCCTGGCCATGGGCAAGGCGAGCTTCGCGGTGGAGGTGGGCGACCGGGAGTCACCGGCGCCGGAGGGCCTGGACCGGGTGCGCTTTTTGATCAGCGCCAACCCCGGCCAGCCGGCGCGCCCGCTGGCCAAGGTGGCCTCCGGCGGCGAGCTGTCACGCATCAGCCTGGCCATCCAGGTGGTCGCCGCCCGCCACTCCACCATCCCCAGCCTGGTGTTCGACGAGGTGGACGTGGGCGTCTCCGGCGCCACCGCCGAGATCGTCGGCCAACTGCTGCGCCGCCTGGGCGTGGACGGCCAGGTGCTGACCGTCACGCACCTGCCCCAGGTCGCCGCCCAGGCCCATCAGCACCTGCACATCGCCAAGCGGGCCGAGGACGACACCACCCTGACCCGCATGGCGCACCTCGACGAGGCCGGCCGGGTCGGCGAACTGGCGCGGATGCTCGGCGGCATGACCCTCACCGACCAGACCCTGGCCCATGCCCGGGAGATGCTCGACGCCAGCCAGCGCGCCAGCCACTGACCCCAAACGCAAACGGCCCCGATCCGGGGATCGGGGCCGCGCTGCCGGGCCGGCGCTCGGAAGCGCCCGGCGCGGGCGTCACTTCTTGCCGGCGAGCTCCTGGCGGGTCGCGCTGGAGCCCTTGGGGCGCACATAGAGCACCAGGGCGTGGTCGACCAGCTCGTAGCCGTGCTCCTCGGCGATCTCCTGCTGGCGGCGCTCGATGGTCTCGTCGAAGAACTCGACGATCTCGCCGCTGTCCAGGCACACCATGTGATCGTGGTGTTCCTCCTGGGTGAGCTCGAAGACGGCGTGGCCGCCGTCGAAGTTGTGCCGCGTCACCAAGCCGGCGGACTCGAACTGGGTGAGCACGCGATAGACAGTGGCCAGGCCCACGTCCTCGCCCGAATCGAGCAGGGTCTTGTAGACGTCCTCGGCGCTCAGGTGGTGCTGGCCGGTGGCGTTCTCGAGGATATGCAGGATCTTGACGCGCGGCAGGGTCACCTTCAGACCGGCCTTGCGCAGTTCATGGTTCTGGTCGGCCATGGTCGCTCTTCGCAGTATCAGGTAGGGTCGGGTATGATCGACCAAAACCACGATAGTGAAGAACGCCCGCAAATGCAAAAGCTGAGCAAAATCGTCACCCTTTCCCTCGCCCTGACGCTGATCAGCGGCTGCAGCTACTTCGGCGTCTACAAGCGCGACCTGGCCCAGGGCAACCTGGTGACGCCGGCGATGGCCGAGCAGCTGCAGCCCGGCATGACCCGCCAGCAGGTGATCGACCTGATGGGCAGCCCGCTGCTGGCCGCTCCCTTCGCGGCCGACGAGTGGGACTACGTCTATCGACTGGACCAGGCCCATGCCGGCGTCGAGCAGCGCCGCCTGACCCTGGTCTTCGACGGCGATCGCCTGGTCGACATCGAGCGGCACGGCGACTTCTCGCGGCCGCCGGCGCTGATCTCCGAGCGCGGCATCGGCCCCTCCGAGGCCCCCGAAGAGCGCCGCGGCAATCTGCTCGACACCCTCCCCGGCGGCGACTGAGCGCCGGACTCAGCGCCGTCTTCCCGCCTCCCGGGCGGCTCGCGCCGCCCGCGCCGCCTTGGGATCGACCTTGAGCGGCCGATAGACCTCCACCCGATCCCCCTCGCGCAGCGCCTGCCCCTCGGGATCGCGCAGCGCCTTGCCGAAGATGCCCAGGTCGGCCTCGGCGAAGGTCTCGGCCGGCAGCTCCGGAAAGTGCTCCTCCAGCCGCGCCAGGGCCACCGCCTGGCGGGGCGTGGTGCTCGCGGGCACGCGCAGCTCGACGATGCGCTGCTTGTGCGGCAGGGCGAAGGCCACCTCCACCGTCAGCTCCGGCTCAGTAGCGGCCATGGCCATACATCTCGTCGGCGCGCCGGGTGAAGGCGTCCACCAGCTGCCCGGCGACCTGCTGGAACAGCTTGCCGAAGGCCATGCCCAGCAGCCGGCTGGCGAACTCGAACTCCATCTCCAGGCTCACCTTGCAGGCCCCCTCGCCCATGGGCAGGAACAGCCAGCGCCCGCGCAGGCGCTTGAAGGGCCCGCTCACCAGCGACAGTTCGATGCGCTCGGGCTCGTGCAGGTCGTTGCGGGTGGTGAAGCTCTGCTCGATGCCGGCGCGCCCCAGGGTCATCTCGCCGACCAGGTGCGCCTCGTCCCGCTCGATCAGCCGCGCACGACGACAGCCCGGCAGGAACTCCGGGTAGCGCTCGAAATCGTTGACCAGATCGAACATCTCCTGGGGGGTGTGCCGCACCAGGGCGGACCGATTGACCGTTGGCATTGACCTCTCCGCTGACTTCAAGGGGCCCAGGGCGTATCATGAGCGGTTATTTCGGCCTTGAATGGTATCACGCTTCCCTCCATGTCGGAGGGCAGGCCGCCACCGGCAAGCACAGACACGAGGTTCCATGGCCAGCAACAAAGGGAAAGGCAAGGGCAAGGGCCCCGGCAACAACGTCATCGCCCTCAACAAGAAGGCGCGCTTCGAATACCACATCAACGAGACCTTCGAGGCCGGGCTGTCGCTGGCCGGCTGGGAGGTCAAGAGCCTGCGCGCCGGCAAGGCGCAGCTGACCGACACCTACATCCTGGTCAAGAACGGCGAGGCCTGGCTGCTGGGCAGCCATGTCACGCCGCTCAACACCGTCAGCACCCACGAGGTGGCCGACCCGACCCGGACGCGCAAGCTGCTGCTGCACAAGAAGGAGATCGCGCGGATCTTCTCGCGCACCCAGGACAAGGGCCACACCTGCGTGCCGCTCAAGCTCTACTGGAAGGGCAACAAGGTGAAGTGCGAGCTGGCCCTGGTGACCGGCAAGAAGCTCCACGACAAGCGCGCCACCGAGAAGGACCGCGACTGGAAGCGCCAGAAGGGGCGCATCATGCGCGAACAAAACCGCGCCTGAGGTGTCACACCGACAGCCATCCTGTTAAGATGGCCGCGTTACGGGGGCGACATGGCTTCGACGCCGATGACAACCCCTGAGGTGCATGCCGAGAGCGTGATGTATCTCGTAAATCCAACATCACGATTAAATAGTCGCAAACGACGACAACTACGCTCAGGGCGCGCTGGCAGCATAAACCTGCTGGCTTCTAGCCCGGCCCGGCGGTGATGTGCCCATTCATCGCCAAAGGGATACGAGCTAAGACTGATGGGATCGCGGCTGGCTTCGTCCTCGCGTCAGCCGTTAAATCTTAGAGGAATCGCGTCGCTGAATCCTGGCCGTCGGAGTCAGCGGCGTTAAAGCAAAAGACGGAACTAAGCATGTAGAGCCGATGGGCGAGTGTCGGCGGACGCGGGTTCGATTCCCGCCGCCTCCACCAACACCAGAAGGAAGCCACCCCACCCGGGTGGCTTTTTTCGATTCTAGAGCCGCCTGCGCGGTGTCGACCCTCTCTCGACAACCAGGGCCCGATTCCCGCCGCCTCCACCAACACCAGAAGGAAGCCACCCCACCCGGGTGGCTTTTTTCGATTCTAGAGCCGCCTGCGCGGTGTCGGTCCTCTCTCGACAACCAGGGCCCGATTCCCGCCGCCTCCACCAACACCAGAAAGAAGCCCCCGGTGGCTTTTTTCGATTCTAGAGCCGCCTGCGCGGTATCGGCCCTCTCTCGACAACCAGGGCTCGATTCCCGCCGCCTCCACCAGCACCAGGAGGAAGCCACCCCACCCGGGTGGCGTTTTTCGATTCTAGAGCCGCCTGCCGAGGCCCCGCGCCCGCGCCGGCTTACTCGCGATCCGCCACAGCTGCTGTAATGAAGGCAGCTACCGCCACCGGACGCGAGACCGCCATGCCCGATCTTCCCCCGATCCCCGACCGGCCGCCCCCCGACTGGAGCGCGATCGGCCGCCTGCCGATCGCCGAATGCGACGAGCCGCTGGTGCCGACGAGCCTGGCGCCGCCGCCGCTCAAGGCCTATCCGGCCTATGCCCGGCTCGGCGTGCCCGGCGCGGTCGACGAGTGCCATGTGCGCGAGGGCGTCTACCGGCGGCTACTGGCGGCGGCCCGCGCCCTGCCCGAGGGCCTCGGCCTGCTGGTGCTGGACGGCTGGCGTCCCTGGCGGGTGCAGCAGTACCTCTACGAGACGCTCCAGGCGGCGATCCGCGAGCGCCACCCGAGCCTGGACGAGGCGACCCTGGAGGCCCGCACCCGGGAGTTCGTCGCCCTGCCCAGCCGCGACCCGGCCGCCCCCAGCCCGCACCTCACCGGGGGCGCGGTGGACGTCACCCTGTGCGACGCCGACGGCCTGCCGCTGCCGATGGGCACCCTCTTCGACGAGGCCGTGCCGGCCTCGCACACCGCCGCCCTGGAGCGCCTGGAAGCCCCCGACGCGACCCAGCGCCGCGCCCGCGATAACCGTCGCCTGCTCTACCACGCCATGCACGCCCAGGGCTTCAGCAACCTGCCCAGCGAGTGGTGGCACTTCGACCTCGGCGACCCGCTCTGGGCGCATTACGGCGGCCATCCGGCGGCCCGCTACGGCCCCACGGAGCCCGTGACCCTGGAGAGCCGCTGGCGACGCGGCCTCTGACGCCGCCCCGACACGGCGACGCCGGGTCACTCGCGTGACCCGGCGTCGCTTGGCCGCACCCTGCCGAGAATCAGCCGGCGGCGTGCATCGCCAGGGCGGTATCCAGCATGCGGCTGGAGAAGCCCCACTCGTTGTCGTACCAGGCCATGACCTTCACCAGCCGGCCGTTCACGCGGGTGTGGTTGCCGTCGAAGGTCGAGGAGTTGGCGTCGTGGTTGAAGTCGATGGACACCAGCGGCTGGGCGTTGACCGCCAGCACCGGCGAGGCCTGGGCGGCCTCGGCGACGATGGCGTTGATCTCCTCCTTGGTGGTGTCACGGCTCGCGGTGAAGGTCAGGTCCACCAGGGAGACGTTGATCACCGGCACGCGTACCGCCAGGCCGTCGAACTTGCCGGCCAGCTCGGGCAACACCAGCCCCACCGCCGCCGCGGCCCCGGTCTTGGTCGGGATCATGGAATGGGTCGCGCTGCGTGCCCGATAAGGGTCCTGGTGATAGACGTCGGAGAGGTTCTGGTCATTGGTGTAGGCATGCACCGTGGTCATCAGGCCGCTCTCGATGCCCACCGTCTCGTGCAGCACCTTGGCCACCGGCGCCAGGCAGTTGGTGGTACAGGAGGCGTTGGAGACCACCTTGTGCTCGGCGGTGAGCACGTCCTCGTTGACCCCGAAGACCACGGTGGCGTCGGCGTCCGGGCTTGGCGCCGAAATCAGCACCCGGCCGGCGCCCGCCTCGAGATGCTTGGCGGCCTCGGCCCGCTTGGTGAACAGCCCAGTGCACTCCATGACCAGGTCCACGTCGAGGCGCGCCCAGGGCAGCGCCGCCGGGTCGCGCTCGGAGAGGATCTCGATGCGGTCGCCGTCCACGGTGAGGCTGCTCTCGTCATGGTCGACGTCGAAGGGGAAGCGCCCGTGCACGGTGTCGTGGCGCAGCAGGTGGGCATTGAGGGCCGGGGCGCCGAGGTCGTTGATGGCGACGACCCGCACCCTATCCCGATAACCCGACTCGTACAGAGCCCGAAACACGTTGCGTCCGATGCGACCGAAACCGTTGATGGCGATCCTGAGCGTCATGGCGTCATCCTCTCCAGACCCGTGGCGGTCTTGCGATGATGTTGAGGAGGGAAGCCCCGACCGGGGCGCCGCTCGGCGAGCACCCCGAGCCGATGGCTCGTCTTTCCCACAATGTGGCTCAAGGGGAGCCGCGAGACAAGCCATTATTTAGTAAATTTACAAACTTGGCACCAGCATGAGTCTCCGCCTAACACCCAAAACCCCCGCCTTGACGGCTATTTGCGCATGATCCTGGCGGACGAGCCGAGCGCCGCTAGACTTTGGTATGAGCGCCAAATTTTCGTAATATCACATTCATTAAGCTATCGTGACCCTATGCATCCGACAGCGCCCACAGGAGACACCGGCATGCCGCATCGCCCCGCCCCCGTCCGCCGCACCAAGATCGTCGCCACCCTGGGCCCCGCCAGCGACCGGGAGGGCGTGCTCGAACGGATGATCGCCGCCGGCGTCGACGTGGTGCGCCTGAACTTCTCCCACGGCTCGGCGGACGACCATCGCCGCCGCCTGGCCGCGGTGCGCGAGATCGCCGACCGCCAGGGCCGCAGCGTCGCCGCCCTGGGCGACCTCCAGGGCCCCAAGATCCGCATCGCCCGCTTCCGTGACGGCAAGGTCGAACTCGCCGAGGGCGCGCCCTTCGTCATCGACGTGGCCCTCGACGGCGAGGCCGGCGACGCCGAGCGGGTGGGCTGCGACTACAAGGCTCTGGCCTCCGACGTGGTCGCCGGCGACCGCCTGCTGCTCGACGACGGCCGGGTGGTGGTCGACGTCGCCCGGGTCGAGGGCAGCGCCATCCACACCACCGTGGTGGTGGGCGGCGAGCTGTCCAACAACAAGGGCATCAACAAGCAGGGCGGCGGCCTCTCGGCCCCGGCGCTGACCGACAAGGACAAGGCCGACCTGGCCACCGCCATCGCCATCGGCGTGGACTACCTGGCGGTGTCCTTCCCGCGCAGCGCCGAGGACATGCACGAGGCCCGGGCGCTGCTCGGCGAGGCGGGGGCCGAGATCGGCCTGGTGGCCAAACTCGAGCGCGCCGAGGCGGTGGCCAGTGACGCCACCCTGGACGCCATCATCGCGGCCAGCGAGGCGGTGATGGTGGCCCGCGGCGATCTCGGCGTGGAGATCGGCGACGAGGCGCTGATCGGCACCCAGAAGCGCATCATCAAGCGCGCCCGCACCCTCAACCGGGCGGTGATCACCGCCACCCAGATGATGGAGTCGATGATCGAGGCGCCGCTGCCCACTCGGGCCGAGGTGTTCGACGTGGCCAACGCCGTGCTCGACGCCACCGACGCGGTGATGCTCTCCGCCGAGACCGCCGCCGGCGACTTCCCGGCGGAGACCGTGGAGGCCATGGCGCGGGTCTGCCTGGGCGCCGAGCGCGAGCGCATCGCCCAGGAGTCGAGCCATCGCATCCACGAAGGCTTCGAGCGCATCGACGAGACCATCGCCCTGTCGGCGATGTACGCCGCCAACCACCTGTCGGGGGTGGCGGCCATCGCCTGCATGACCGCCACCGGCTACACGCCGCTGATCGCCTCGCGGATCCGCTCGCGGCTGCCGATCATCGGCCTGGCCCACAACCCCGTCGCCCAGCGGCGCATGGCGTTGTATCGTGGGGTGATCTCGCTGCCCTTCGACACCAGCGGGATGGCCGCCGCCGAGCTCCACGACCGGGCCCTGGAGCTCGTAGTGACCCAGGGCCTCACCGCCGCCGGCGATCACGTCATCCTCACCCGGGGCGATCACATGAACGCCCACGGCGGCACCAATACCCTGAGGATCCTCGAGGTGGAAACGCACCATGAGTGATACACGCCCGCAGCGGGACGTCCGCCGCACCCTGCCGAGCCGCAAGCGCATCGCCCTGATCGCCCACGACGGCAAGAAGGACGAGATGCTCGAGTGGGCCGGCCGCTGGCGGGACACCCTGGCACGGCATCGACTGACAGGCACCGGCACCACCGCGAGCCGCATCGCCGGCCAGTTGGGACTCGAGGTGGAGCCGCTGATGAGCGGCCCCCTGGGGGGCGACCAGCAGATCGGCGCGCGCATCGCCGAACAGGCCCTGGATCTGCTGGTGTTCTTCTGGGATCCCTTCGCGCCCCAGCCCCATGATCCCGACGTCAAGGCCCTGCTGCGTCTGGCCGCCCTGTGGAACCTGCCGGTGGCCTGCAACCCCTCCAGCGCCGACTTCCTGCTGAGCTCTCCCTGGCTCGACCGCGACTACGAGATGGCCATCCCCGATGCCGGCGGCTGGATCTCGGAGCGCACCGTCTGACCCCGGCGCCAGGACGACAACGAGAGGACTCCCGCATGTTCCAGCTCACCCGCAGCGTCACCTGGCAGGCCCTGAAACGGCTCCAGGCCGACACCACCCATGACCGCATCGCCGACTACTTCGCCGCCGACCCCCAGCGCTTCGACAAGATGAGCCTGCGCGTCGGCGGGCTCTTCCTCGACTACTCCAAGCACCACCTCTCCGACGCCGTGCTCGACAAGCTCCTCGAGCTCGCCGACCATTCGGCCCTGGTCCAGCGCCGCGCCCAGATGTTCTCCGGCGACATCATCAACGTCACCGAGGACCGCCCCGTCCTGCACACCGCCCTGCGCAACCTCGGCGAGGGCCCGCTGTGGGTCGATGGCCAGGACGTCATGCCCGAGATCCACCGCTCCCGGGAGCAGATCCAGCGCTTCTCCGAGGCGGTGCGCAGCGGCGAGTGGCAGGGCTACGACGGCCAACGCATCAAGGACGTGGTCAACATCGGCATCGGCGGCTCCGACCTCGGCCCCAACATGGCCTGCCGGGCGCTGCTCAAGTACCGCCATCCCGAGCTCAACTTCCACTTCGTCTCCAACGTCGACGGCGCCCACATCCAGAAGGTGCTCCAGGGCCTCGACCCGGCCACCACCCTGTTCATCGTCTCCACCAAGACCTTCTCCACCCAGGAGACGCTGCTCAACGCCCACACCGCCCGGCGCTGGTTCCTCGAGCAGGCCGGCGAGGACGCCGACGTGGGCGCCCACTTCGTCGCCGCCTCCACCAACCGCCAGGCGGCCATGGCGTTCGGCATCCGCGAGGAGAACGTCTTCGAGTTCTGGGCCTGGGTCGGCGGGCGCTACTCCATGTGGTCGTCCATCGGCCTGCCCATCGCGCTCGCCGTGGGCTTCGACGGCTTCATGGAGATGCTCCAGGGCGCCTACGAGATGGACCAGCACTTCCTGACCGCGCCCAACGAGGCCAACATGCCGGTGCTGATGGCGCTGATCGGCATCTGGTACATCAACTTCCAGGGCGCCGAGACCCAGGCCATCGTGCCCTACGACCAGGCCCTGCATCAGCTGCCGGCCTTCCTCCAGCAGCTCGACATGGAGTCCAACGGCAAGTCGGTGGATATCTTCGGCCAGCCGGTGGACTACAAGACCGGGCCCATCGTCTGGGGCCAGACCGGCTCCAACGGCCAGCACGCCTTCTTCCAGCTGCTCCACCAGGGCACCCGCTACGTGCCCATCGACTTCATCGCCTCGCTCAAGCCCGAGCCGGGCATGGAGGATCACCACTTCGCCCTGCTCACCAACATGCTGGCCCAGGCCAACGCCTTCATGGAGGGCAGCCAGAAGGGCGGCGAGCTCGATCCCTACAGCTGTCCGGGCAACCGCCCCTCCAGCACCCTGCTGCTCGACGAGCTGACGCCGAAGAACCTCGGCGCGCTGATCGCGCTCTACGAGCACAAGGTGTTCGTCCAGGGGGTGATCTGGAACATCAACTCCTTCGACCAGTGGGGCGTGCAGCTCGGCAAGCGCATCGCCGGCGAGATCAGCAGCCGCCTCGACGCCCACAGCCAGGACTTCGATGCCTCCACCCAGGGGCTGCTGAAGCTGGTTCGCGAGCACTTCCCGACACCGACCGAGGCCAAGGCCGAGCCCACCAAGCGCCGGAAGCGCAAGGCCTCGTCCTGAGCCTCGGCGTCAGCGGGCCGGCCGCCCGGCCCGCTGACCCCACCAGGCGGCGGCCAGCCAGAGCGGCACATTGCCCAGGCCGTAGGTCAGGGCGAGCGCCGGCCGCCCGGTCTCCAGCAGGTAGAGGGTCTCGAGGCCGAACAGCGAGAAGGTGGTGAAGCCGCCGCAGAACCCCGCCACCAGGAAGGGCTGCCAGCGGGCCGCGCGGCCGGCGAGGCGGTGGGCCGCCCGGGCGGCGAAGGCGGCGATCAGCCAGGAGCCGAGCAGGTTGACGGCCAGGGCGCCCCACAGGAAGGCACCGCCCAGCCAATGGAAGAGTCCCTGGGCCACCAGGTGGCGCAGCGCCGCGCCCAGGCCGCTGCCCAGGCCCACCGCCAGGTAGCCGCGCCAGCCGCTCATGCCCCGCCCCCCGCCAGCCACCAGCCCAGCGCCCCGGCGGCGAGCCCGGCCCCCAGGGTCGCCAGGACATTGGCCAGGGCCGCGCCCGGGCGGCCCGCCTGCCACAGGGACAGGGTCTGCAGGCTGAAGGACGACACCGTGGTGAAGCCGCCCAACCCGCCCACCGCCAGGGCCAGCCAGGCCGGGCCGGTAGCCGCCGGCCAGCCGCTGCGGGCGGCCAGGGCCCCGATGGCGAGGGTGCCGGCGACGTTCACCGCCAGGGTACCCCAGGGGAAGCCGCGCCCCAGCCGCCGCGCCAGCAGCTCGGTCACCGCCAGGCGCGCCATGCCGCCCAGCGCGCCGCCCAGGGCCACCAGTACCAGGCCGACGATACCGACGGTCATGCGCCCCCTCCTCCATGAATGCGCGCTCATGCGATCAACCCGGCAAGCCTTTATGCCGGGTTGATCGCGGCACAGGGACGTGCCCCACCGGCCGACAGGCCGGCGCGAACCCGCGCCACACCAGCAGATCCACGCCTCTGCGCCAGGGTGGCGCGGGCGACAAGCAAAGAGATCAGGATGATCTATTTGCTTGCCAGGTCAATAGCCGAGCCGGCGAGCGGCCACAAAAATGCGCCGCCCTGGCGGGCGGCGCGAAGACATGCTTGCCTTGAGAAGGACGTAGCCATGAATGGCTGATCACAATGTGGCACAATAATCTAAATCTGTACACCTCTTGTATATGAAAGACGCTGGCGCGAGACTCGACGCTCACCCCGAAAGCCTGGGAAGATCCCCGCTAGCGGATTGATCCACGCCCGACATGGAGGCCCAAGCGTGACCCCTAGACGACTCCTTCTGCTGATCGGCGGCTGGTTGACCGTCGCCCTGCTGGCGGTCTCGGCCCCGCTACAGGCCCAGACCGGCGAGGCGGCCGAGGCCTCGGCCAGCGCCAACAGCACCCTCGCCGACCTGCTCGAGAACCCCGACACCCGCCAGCAGCTGATCGACCAGCTGCGCGCCCAGGCGAACGCTGCCCCCCAGGCGGAGGCGCCCGCCGCGGTGGCCGAGCCGTCCCTGCCCCGCCGGCTGGCCGAGTTCACCAGCCGCATCGCCGGCGATCTCGGCGCGCAGGTGGGCCAGCTGGCCGAGGTCCTCGGCGGCCTCTTCCAGGGCGGCCTGCCCGGCGAGGGGGTCGACCTCGCGGCGCTGGCCAGCGCGACCCTCAACCTGGGGCTGGTGATCCTGGCCACGGTCGCGCTCTTCGTCGCCATCCGGCGCCTGGCGCGGCCGCTGTTCGCCCGCCTCAGCCAGTGGTCGCTGAACGGCCGTGGGCTGCAGCCGCTGCTGCGCCTGGTGCTCGGCGTGGCCCTGGCGGCGCTGATCGACGTGCTGGTGGTGGCGCTGGCCTACGTGGGCGGCAACCTGGTGGCCACCTTCGCGGTGGGCGAGAGCGGCGCCCTCTCGACCCGGGCCTCGCTGTTCCTCAACGCCTTCCTGATCATCGAGCTGCTCAAGGCCGCCGTGCGCACGCTGTTCGCCTCGCGCTACGAGGGCCTGCGCCTGCTGCCCATCGCCGCCGCGGACGCCTCCTACTGGAACCGCTGGATCGCGCGGTTGATCGGCCTGGCCGGCTACGGCCTGATGGTGGTGGTGCCGCTGGTCAACGCCTACCTGTCGCCGGCCCTGGGCGCCACCGTGGGCACCTTGATCATGCTCGGCGCCTACGCCTATGCGGTGACCGTGGTGCTGGGCAATCGCCAGCGCCTGCGCGACGGCCTGCAGCGCAAGGCCAAGGACACCACCATGGCCGCCAGCCGGGTCTCGCTGCAGCTGTTCGCCCGCACCTGGCACCTGTTCGCCCTGGCCTACTTCTCGGTGGTGCTGGTGCTGACCCTGACCCGGCCCGATAACGCCCTGCCCTTCGTGCTGCTGGCGACCCTGCAGACCCTGGTGGCCGTGCTGGGCGGCATGCTGGTGTCGTCCTTCCTGACCCAGACCATCGGCCGGCGCATCCGGCTGGGCGACGACCTGCGGCGCAAGCTGCCGATGCTGGAGCCGCGCCTCAACCGCTACGTGCCCACCGCCCTGCGGGTGATTCGCGCCGCCATCCTGCTGGCGGTGGTGATGCTGGTGCTCGCCGCCTGGGGCGCCTTCGACCTGGCCGGCTGGTACGCCTCCGAGGCGGGCCGCACCCTGCTGGGCCGCGCCGCCAGCGTCTTCGTGATCCTGGTGGTGGCCGCCGGCACCTGGCTGGCCCTGGCCAGCCTGATCGAGCACAAGCTGAGCCCGGAGACGGGCCGCGGCCTGCCCTCGGCGCGGACCCAGACGCTGCTGGCGCTGTTCCGCAATGCCCTGGCCATCGCCCTGATCACCCTGACCGCGATGATCGTGCTGGCCGAGATCGGCATCAACATCGGCCCGCTGATCGCCGGCGCCGGGGTGCTGGGCCTGGCCATCGGCTTCGGCGCCCAGAAGCTGGTCCAGGACATCATCACCGGCGTCTTCATCCAGGTGGAGAACGCCATGAACACCGGCGACGTGATCACCGTGGGCGGCATCACCGGCACCGCGGAGAAGCTCAGCATCCGCTCGGTGGGCATCCGCGACCTCAGCGGCACCTACCACATCGTGCCCTTCTCCAGCGTCGACACCGTCTCCAACTACATGCGCGACTTCGCCTACCACGTCGGCGAATACGGCATCGCCTACCGGGAGGACATCGACGAGGCCATCCAGGCCCTGCGCGACGCCTTCGACGAGCTGTCCGCCGACGAGGAGCAGAAGCCCCACCTGCTGGAACCGCTGGAGGTGGCCGGGGTAATCGCCCTGGCCGACAGCTCGGTGAACATCCGGGTGCGCATCATGACCACGCCGGGCAACCAGTGGGCCGTGGGCCGCGCCTACAACCGGCTGGTCAAGCGCCACTTCGACGCCGCCGGCATCGAGATCCCCTTCCCGCACACCACCCTCTACTTCGGGGCGGACAAGGAGGGCGGCGCGCCACCGGCCAACCTGCGCGTCATGCAGCAGAACTTCACCATCGACGGCAGCCCCGCGGGCCAGCCCCGCCACGGCGAGCACCGCGACGATCGCTACGATCCCCGCTCGACGCCTGCGGCGCCCCGGGAGGTGCACAACCAGGACGACGAGGGCTGATCCCCTCGTCCCGACTCCAACGCGAAGGGGGCTGCCGATCGGCAGCCCCCTTTGCGTTCCGGCCGGCGCGTCCCGGCGTCAGGACGCCGCCCGGGCACTGTTGCGCGCCAGGGTGTCCTCCGGCTCCACGGGCTGGGGCAGCGAGGGAAGCGACTTGTCGAGCAGCTCGACGCTCTGGCGGTAGTAGAGCTGGCTCTTGTTGTGCTCGCCCAGGTTGGCGTAGAGCCGCGCCAGCTCGGCGCACACCACGCCGCTGGGACGCTGGCGCTGGCTGGCCTCGAAGTACTCCTGAGCCTTGCCCCAGTAGGCGTTGCGCAGCGAGAGGCGCCCCAGGGTGAGCAGCAGGTCGGGATCGTTGGGGCGCTCCTGCAGCCACTTCTCGGCCACCACCAGCTGGCGGGCCGCATCCACCTCGAGCAGGCCGTAGCGCAGCACCAGCCGGCTGTCCCAGTGCTCCTTGAGGGAGTGGCGCAGCAGGCGCTCGGCGATGCCCTGCTCGTTGCCCCGCACCAGGGCCTCGGCGTAGAGCACGATCAGGTCGACGTCGCCGCGCAGGTGGTCGGGCATGTCCGCCCAGAGGTTGCGCACCCGCTCGATGTCGCCGGGCTCGCGGGCCTCGCGGGAGATCAGCTCGCGGTAGGCCTGCTGCTCAAGCTGCTCGCGTTCCTCCGGGGAGATCAGCTGCTGGGCGCCCAGCCGCGGCATCAGGCGGCGCAGGCCGTCCCAGTCGCTGAGGCTGATGTAGGCCTGCTTGAGCTGCTTGAGGACCTGGGGGTGGTTGGGCAGGTGTCGATCCAGGCGGGTGAGGATGGCCAGCGCCTCCTCGTACTGCTGGCGATCCAGCATCAGCTGGGCCTGCATCATGCCCACCGCGGTGTCGGCGCCCTCGGTGCTGAGGTGGGCGCGCTTGAGCAGGGTGTCCGCCTGCTCGTAGCGCCCCTGGTAGTGCGCCGCCAGGGCCGCGGAGAGGTAGTTCACCAGCGGCGTGCTGGAGTCGTCGGCGGCCTTGACCAGGGCCTTCTCGGCGCGCTTCCAGCGCCCCTCGGCCAGGGCCACCAGACCGCGCACGGTGCGCTTCATGGCGCTGCGATTGCGCGAGCGGCTGCTCCACACCTTGAAGCGCGTCACTGGGCGGGTCAGGCGCATCAGCAGGCGCAGCGCGAAGTGCAGCACGATGAAGGCGGCGAGCAGCACCACCAGGCCGAACCAGAAGGAGGTCTGGAAGGAGGTGTCGCCCACCCGCACCAGCCAGTAGCCAGGCACCGACATCATCAGCTGGCCGAACAGGGCCCCGACCGCCAGGCCGAGGACCACCAGCAGGATCAGCTTTCTCATGCCTCGTCTCCCTGGCCGCCGGCGCCGGCCTCGAAGCGGTGGTCGATGAAGCTCGCCAGCGCCTGCTGGGAGCCGCTGATGTCCGGCAGCTCCGGCCGGATGGCGCGTCCCTGGAGTTCCTCGAGGCGCGACAGCACCGCCTGGACGCCGGCGTGGTCGGTGTCGTAGTAGCCGCGGATCAGGGTCAGCGCCTTGTCCAGGCTGGCGTCATACAGCGGCTGCTCCTCCTTGAGCAGGGCCAGCTGGGCCTGCTCGAGGATCAGGCGCACGCTCTGGCGCAGGTAGGACTCCTGCTCCGGGGTGATCAGCGCCTCCAGGGCCTCGTCGTGGCGGCGCACCGTGACCAGGTCCTTGAGCTCCTCGCCGAAGCGCGCCAGCTGCTGCTGCCAGGCGCCGCTGGGCGCCTCCTCGATGGTGGCGTCGGCGGCGATCTCCTCGATGTCCTGGGCCAGCGGCAGGCCGGCGATGCGCTCCTGCTGGGCGTTGAGGGCCAGGTAGAGGCCGGAGCGGTCGACCCGCGGCACGGCTTCCAGGGCCGCCAGTTCCGAGGCGATCTCGCGGCGCACCGGCAGCAGCGCCGGGTTGTCGGCCTCGCGCAGCCGCTCGTCGGCGGTGCGCAGCAGCGCCGCGGCGCCCTGGACGTCGCGCTCCAGCTGCAGGCGCTGATTGGCCAGGCGCAGCAGGTAGGCGGCCTCGGCGTGCAGCCAGTCCCGCTCGTCGGCCTGCTGCTCGCTGGACAGCTCCTCGAGCACCCGGTCCAGGGCCTCGTCGACGCTGGCGCGATAGTCGGAGAAGTCGCCGCGCAGCGCCTCGAGGGCCTCGGACCGCTCGCGCTGGCCGCTCTCCAGCCGGCTCGCCAGGTCGTCCAGGGCGCCCTGGGTGGCGGGGCTGTCGGGCAGCGCGGCCAGGCGCTGCTGCTGGGTCTCCAGCTTCTGCCAGACCTGCCAGCCGAAGAGGCCGCCGCCGGCCCCCAGCAGGACCACCAGGCCCAGCGCCAGGGCGCCCGCCTTGCCGCCGCCGTGGCCGGAGTCGCCGCCGCCGGTCGCGCGCGCACCGCCCTGGCCACCCCCGGCGGCCTTGCCTCCGGCGGTCTTGCCCTTGCTCGAGGCTTTGGCGGTCGATCGCGAGGCGGCCGCCCCCTTGTCGTCGCTGCCGGCGGCCTTGGGCGCCGGGCCACGCTTGGTCGACTCGCCGCCCTTCTTCTCGTCCGGGGTCTCGGCCTCGGCGGAGGCGGACGGGGCGGCGCTCGCCTCCTGGCGCCCGGCCTCGTCGTTCCCGGAAGCGGCGCCCTTGCCCCGGCGCCGCGAGCGGCGCGACGACGAGCCGCCGGCCTTGCCGGCCTGCGCCGGGGTCGCCGAGGCGGCGTCGCCCGATGCGCCGGAGGGCGTCTGTTGTTCGTCCTGATCGTTGTGTTGATTGCTCATCTGTCGCTAGCCCTTCTCGAGATCGTCGTGATCGACATTGGCCTGCTCCGGGTCTGCCTCGGCCACGGCGGCCGCCAGCGCGGCGGGCGTGGCGCCGGACGCCACGACGGGGCGACGAAACCCCAGCGTGCCGGCCAGTGTAGCCAACCGGGTACTGGACACGATTAGCGGTTGGTGCAAGGCGGTCTCTGCGCACCATCTTGCCAGATGTTCGAGGATTTCTCCGCTGGTGACCACCAACGCCCGGTAGTCGCCCGCGGCCAGGCGGCGGCGCAGGGCCGCGGTGGGATCGAGCAGGCGGCGCCGGTAGACCGCCAGGCGGGTGAGGCGGGCGCCGCGCGCGGCCAGGGTCTCGGCGAGCAGCGTGCGCCCGCCCTCCCCGGCGACCAGCAGCACCCGCTGGTCGTCCAGGCGCCGCAGCGATCCCAGGGCGAGCAGCGCCTCGCTGGTGGTCTCGCCGCCCCCCGGGGGCACGTGCACGCGCACGCCCAGCTCGCGATGCAGGGTCTCGGCGGTGGCCGCGCCCACGGCGTAGTAGTCGATGCCGACCGGCAGCTGGGGCCAGTAACGATCCAGCACCGCGGCCAAGCACTCCGCGGCGTAGGGGCTGACCACCACCACCCGGCGGAATTGATCGAAGTCCAGCCAGGCGCCGCGGGTCTCGGCCGTTTCGGGCAACGGCTCCAGCGCCATGGCCTCGCCGCGCTCCACGGCGAAGCCGCGGGCGGCGATGGCCTCGGCCAGCGCGGCGGCCCGCGGGCCCGGGCGGCAGATCAGGACCGGCCCGGTCGCCATCAGCCGGCGCCGTAGACCTCGGCGAGGATCTCGCCGGCCCCCATGTCGAGCAGCTCCTCGGCCACCCGGATGCCCAGCGCCTCGGGCTCGTGGATCGAGCCGCGGCCCTCGGCACGCAGCACCTGGGTGCCCTCGGGGTTGCCGACCAGGGCCCGCAGCCACAGGGTCTGGCCGTCGTCCTCGAACACCGCATGGCCGCCGATCGGCACCTGACAGCCACCCTCGAGTCGGGTGTTCATGGCGCGCTCGGCGCGCACCCGGGTGGCGGTGGCCGGGTCGTCCAGCGGCGCCAGCAGCGAGATCAGCTCGGCGTCGTGCATGCGACACTCGATGCCCAGCGCACCCTGGCCGCAGGCCGGCAGGCAGACCTCCGGCGGCAGCTCCATGGCGATGCGCTCGCCGAGGCCCAGCCGCTTGAGGCCGGAGGTGGCCAGCAGGATGGCGTCGTACTCGCCGGCGTCGAGCTTGCCCAGACGGGTCTGGACGTTGCCGCGCAGGTTGAGCACCTCCAGATCGGGGCGGGCCTCGCGCATCTGCAGGCCGCGGCGCAGGCTGGAGGTGCCGATGCGCGCCCCCTCGGGCAGCGCGTCCAGGGAGGCGTAGTGGTTGGAGACGAAGGCGTCGGTGGGTTCGGCGCCCTCGAGGATCACCGACAGCCCCAGGCTCTCGGGGAAGTGCATGGGCACGTCCTTCATGGAGTGCACGGCGATGTCGGCGCGGCCGTCGAGCATCGCCTCCTCCAGTTCCTTGACGAACAGCCCCTTGCCGCCGACCTTGGCCAGCGGCGTGTCGAGGATCTTGTCGCCCCGCGTGGACATGGCCACCAGTTCCACCTCCAGGCCGGGATGGGCCGCCATCAGGCGGTCGCGGACGTGTTCGGCCTGCCACATGGCCAGTTGGCTCTTGCGGGTGGCGATACGCAGCGTTGTCATGGCTTGCACGTGGTTCTCCCCGTACCGGTTCGGTTGCGCCGGCGCCCTCGCGTCGGCGCCCGGTGATCTCGTGGTTTACCGACATCATAAAGTACCGTAGGGGCCAGGAAAAATCGCCGCCCCCCGGCACGGCCGGGGCAGGCGCCCCTCGCCTGCCCCCCGGACTCTGGTACACTTTCCGCCATGTCAAGCCGGCCCGCCGCCCGGCGCCCTCCCATCCCCCAGCCATGCAGGATGTCAGCCCGATGAGCCAAAGCCCGACGAACAACAGCACCAACCAGTCCTGGGGCGGCCGCTTCAGCGAGCCCACCGATGCCTTCGTCGCCCGCTTCACCGCCTCGGTCGACTTCGACCGGCGCCTGGCCCACCACGACATCCAGGGCTCGCGGGCTCACGCCACCATGCTGGCCCGGGTCGGGGTGCTCACCGAGGACGAGCGCGACGCCATCCTGGCCGGCCTGGACGAGGTCCAGGCCGAGATCGAGGCCGGCACCTTCGAGTGGTCGGTGGCCCTCGAGGACGTGCACATGAACATCGAGGCGCGCCTCACCGAGAAGATCGGCATCACCGGCAAGAAGCTGCACACCGGCCGCTCGCGCAATGACCAGGTGGCCACCGACATCCGCCTGTTCCTGCGCGACGAGATCGACACCGTGGCCGCCGAGCTGACCCGGCTGCGCCAGGGGCTGATCGCGCTGGCCGACCGCGAGGCCGAGACCATCATGCCCGGCTTCACCCACCTGCAGACCGCCCAGCCGGTGACCTTCGGCCACCACCTGCTGGCCTGGCAGGAGATGCTGGCCCGGGACCACGAGCGGCTGCTCGACTGCCGCAAGCGGGTCAACGTGCTGCCGCTGGGCGCCGCCGCCCTGGCCGGCACCACCTATCCCATCGATCGCCACGTCACCGCCGAGCTGCTGGGCTTCGACCGCCCCGCCGAGAACAGCCTCGACGCGGTCAGCGACCGCGACTTCGCCATCGAGTTCACCGCCTTCGCCAGCACCCTGCTGATGCACCTGTCGCGGATGAGCGAGGAGCTGGTGCTGTGGACCAGCGCCCAGTTCGACTTCATCGATCTGCCCGACCGCTTCTGCACCGGCTCCTCGATCATGCCGCAGAAGAAGAACCCGGACGTGCCGGAACTGGTGCGCGGCAAGACCGGCCGGGTCTACGGCCACCTGATGGGCATGCTGACGCTGATGAAGTCCCAGCCGCTGGCCTACAACAAGGACAACCAGGAGGACAAGGAGCCGCTGTTCGACGCCCTGACCACCGTCCAGGACTGCCTCAAGGCGTTCGCCGACATGATCCCGGCCATCGAGGCCAAGGCCGACAACATGCGCGAGGCCGCCCGCCAGGGCTTCTCCACCGCCACCGACCTGGCGGACTACCTGGTGTGCCGCGGCGTGGCCTTCCGCGACGCCCACGAGATCGTCGGCCAGTCGGTGGCCTACGGCATCGAGCAGGGCAAGGACCTCTCCGAGATGCGCCTCGAGGAGCTGCGCCAGTTCTCCGATGCCATCGAGGAGGACGTCTTCGCCGTGCTGACCCTGGAAGGCTCGGTGGCCGCCCGCAACCACATCGGCGGCACCGCCCCGGACCAGGTGCGCGCCGCCGCCCAGCGGGCTCGCGAGGCCCTGGCCGCGCTGACCGCCGAGCGCACCCCGGGAGGCGAGGACTGATGCGCCGCCTCGTCCCGCTCGCCCTGCTGGCGCTGGCCCTGCTGGCCGGCTGCGGCCAGAAGGGCCCGCTCTACCTGCCCGGCGACGAGGCCGCGGCGGAGCGCTACGGCCCCCGCGACGCCCGTCAGGCCGATGCCGACACCCCCGACACCCGCAGCGCCGACGAGGAAGACTGATGGACCATTTCGACTACCGCGACGGCGTGCTGCACGCAGAGGACGTCCCCTTGCCGCGCCTGGCCGAGGAATTCGGCACCCCCTGCTACGTCTACTCCAAGGCCACCCTGACGCGCCACTTCCGCGCCTACACCGAGGCCCTGGGCGGCCACCCGCACCTGATCTGCTACGCGGTCAAGGCCAACGCCAACCTGGCGGTGCTCAACCTGCTGGCCCGGCTCGGCGCCGGCTTCGACATCGTCTCGGTGGGCGAGCTGGAGCGGGTGCTGGCGGCCGGCGGCGACCCGGCCCGGGTGGTGTTCTCCGGCGTGGCCAAGGAGGAGAACGAGCTCGAGCGCGCGCTCGCCGTGGGCATCAAGTGCTTCAACGTCGAGTCCCGGGCCGAGCTGGAGCGCCTGGAGGCCGTGGCCCGCGGCATGGGCAAGATCGCCCCGGTGTCGCTGCGGGTCAACCCGGACGTCGACGCCGGCACCCACCCCTACATCTCCACCGGGCTCAAGGACAACAAGTTCGGCATCCCGGTGGACGAGGCCCGGGAGGTCTACCGCCGGGCCGCGGCCATGGAGCACGTGCGCGTGGCGGGCCTGGACTGCCACATCGGCTCCCAGCTCACCGACACCGCGCCCTTCCTCGACGCCCTCGACCGCCTGCTGGTGCTGCTCGAGCGGCTGCGCGAGGACGGCATCGAGATCGAGCACCTGGACCTGGGCGGCGGCCTGGGCGTGACCTATCGCGACGAGACCCCGCCCGCGCCCTTCGACTACGCCACCGCGCTGCTTGAGCGGCTGTCGCGCTGGCCGGGCAGCGAGCGGCTGACCCTGCTGTTCGAGCCGGGCCGCTCGATCGCCGCCAACGCCGGCGTGCTGCTGACCCGGGTGGAGTTCCTCAAGCCCGGCGAGACCAAGAACTTCGCCATCGTCGACGCGGCCATGAACGACCTGATCCGGCCCTCGCTGTACCAGGCCTGGCAGGCCATCCTGCCGGTCGACGCCACCGCATCCCGCGAGACCGGCACCTACGACGTGGTGGGCCCGGTCTGCGAGACCGGCGACTTCCTGGGCAAGGATCGCGACCTGGCCATCGCCCCCGGCGACCTGCTGGCGGTGCGCTCCGCCGGCGCCTACGGTTTCGTCATGGCCTCCAACTACAACAGCCGCCCGCGCCCGGCCGAGGTGATGGTCGACGGCGACCGCAGCCACCTGGTGCGCCGCCGCGAGCGTCTCGAGGACCTGTGGGCCGGCGAGGCGACGCTGCCCGACGACAGCGCGGAGACGCCCTGATGCTGCTGCATTTCACCAAGATGCACGGCCTGGGCAACGACTTCATGGTGGTCGACCTGATCACCCAGCGGGCCCGGCTGCGCGACGAGCAGATCCGCGCGCTGGCCGACCGCCGCTTCGGCATCGGCTTCGACCAGCTGCTGGTGGTCGAGCCGCCCCGCGACCCGGACATGGACTTCCGCTACCGGATCTACAACGCCGACGGCAGCGAGGTGGAGAACTGCGGCAACGGCGCCCGCTGCTTCGCGCGCTTCGTGCGCGACCAGCGCCTGACCCACAAGCGCGAGATCCGCGTCGAGACCGCCGGCGGCCCGCTGACCCTGGCGGTCGGCGAGGACGAGCGGGTGACCGTCGACATGGGCGCGCCGCGCTTCGCCCCCGAGGCCCTGCCCTTCGAGGCCGACGAGGATCGCCCGCTGCACGCCCTGGACGTCGACGGCCGCGCCCTCGAGGTGGGGGTGGTGTCGATGGGCAACCCCCACGCGGTACTGCGGGTCGACGACGTCGACAGCGCCCCGGTGGCGACCCTGGGCCCGGCCATCGAGCATCACCCGCGCTTCCCCCGTCGGGTCAACGCCGGTTTCATGCAGGTCGTGTCCCCCCATGAGATCCGGTTGAGGGTATACGAGCGGGGCAGCGGCGAGACCCTGGCCTGCGGCACCGGCGCCTGCGCCGCGGTGGCCACCGGCATCCGCCTGGGCTGGCTGGAGAGCCCGGTCACCGTGCACCTGCCCGGCGGCGACCTGGAGATCGCCTGGGCCGGCGGCGCGAGCCACCTGACCATGACCGGGCCCGCCGTGCGGGTCTTCGAGGGGCGCGTGCCCGTGAAGTGATCGCCCCCGCGGGCGTCGAAGCCAAGAGGAGAGCAAGCGCATGACCCGAGCCGCACCCGAGCCGCGCCAGACCCTGGACCCCGAGATGGTCGCCCAGTGGCTGGCCCGCCATCCGGACTTCTTCGTCGGTCGCGAGGGCCTGCTGCAGCAGCTGCGGGTGCCGCACCCCGAGGCCCGAGGCGCCACCTCCCTGCTGGAGCGGCTGGTGGCCGACCTGCGCAGCCGGGCCGAGCAGGCCGAGTGGCGCCTCGAGCACCTGCTGGAGTCGGCGCGGCACAACGAGGCCCAGTACCGGCGCACCCGCGAGCTGGTCCTGGCGCTGGTCGAGGCCGAGGATCGCGACGCCCTGGGCCAGGCCCTGGCCACCCAGTGCAGCGAGCGCTTCCAGACCCCGGCCCTGACGCTGTGGTGCCCGGCCGCCCTCACCGACGGCGAGCCCCGCCCGCCCCAGCCGCCCCGCCAGGTGCTGGACGACCACGTGGCCCAGCGCCTGGCCGCCCTGCTCGACGGCCGGACCAGCCGCTGCACCCGCCTGACGCCCACCGACTGGAAGCGCCTGGTGCCCCACCTCCCGGCCCCCGACACGGTCGGCTCCTGCGCCCTGGCGCGGCTGACCCTGGGCGAGCCGATGGGCTTCCTGGTGCTGGCCAGCCCCGACCCGGACCACTTCCGCGCCAGCATGGACACCCTGTTCACCGAATACGTCGGCGACGTGGTGGCCCGGCTGCTGGCCCGGCTGCCCGCGCCCCGCCATGGCTGAGACGCCCCTGGCCCGCCAGGTCGAGGCCTTCCTGGCGGAACTCGCCCGGACCGCCAGCCCGGCCACCGTGGCCGCCTACCGGCGCGACCTGGCGGCCCTGGCCGACTTCCTCGCCGGGCAGGGCATCGAGGACGGCGGCACCCTCGATACAGCCCTGCTGCGCCGCTTCCTGGGCGGCGAGCGGGCCCGGGGCCTGGCGCCGCGCAGCCTGGCCCGGCGCCGCGCGGCGATCTCGGCCTTCGCCGAGCACCTCCGGCGGGACGGCCGCCTGGCCCACAACCCGACGACGCTGGTGAAGACGCCCCGGGCGCCCCGGGACCTGCCGCGACCGGTGGACGTGGACGCCCTGGCGCGCTTCCTGGATACCCCTCACGACGGCTCGCCGCTGGCGGTGCGCGACCAGGCCATGCTCGAGCTGCTCTACTCCAGCGGCCTGCGCCTCGCGGAACTGGCCGGCCTGGACCTGCCCGACCTGCAGTCGGCGCGGGTGCGCGTGCTGGGCAAGGGCGCCCGCCCCCGCCAGGTGCCGGTGGGCCGCCGGGCCCGCGGGGCCCTGGACGCCTGGCTGGGGGTGCGCGGCGCCCTGGCGAAGGACGGCGAGCCGGCGCTGTTCGTCGGCGCCCGGGGCGGCCGGCTCGGCCACCGGGCCATCCAGCAGCGCCTGGCCCGGCTGGCCAAGGTGCGCGGGCTCGACGAGCACCTGCATCCCCACCGCCTGCGCCACTCCTTCGCCAGCCACCTGCTGGAGTCCAGCCAGGACCTGCGCGCCGTGCAGGAACTGCTGGGCCACGCCAACCTGTCCACCACCCAGGTCTACACCCGCCTGGACTGGCAACACCTGGCGGCCGGCTACGATGCGGCCCACCCCCGGGCGCGCCGCCGCCCCGACGACAGCGACTGACGCCATGATCCGAGCGCCCTTCCAGGCCCTGACCTTCGACCTCGACGACACCCTCTGGGACAACGGCGGGGTGATGGCCGCCACCGAGACCGGCCACTACGCCTGGCTCGACGAGGCGCTGGCCCGCTGGCTCGCCGAGCGCGGCGAGGCCGACCTGGGGCGCTTCGCCGCACGCTTCCCCCTCGAGGCCTACCAGCGACGCCGGCGCGAGCTGGCCGAGCGCCACCCCCTGCGCCGCGGCGACTTCACCTGGCTCCGGGAGCAGGCCCTGCTCGGCCTGCTGGAGGCCTTCGGGCTGCCCCGGGCGGCGGCCTGGCTATGGGCGCTGGCGGCGATGGAGCGCTTCCACGACCTGCGCCTGCGGGTCTCGCCCTATCCGGAGGTGGAGCCGATGCTGGCCACGCTGGGCCGGCACTACCGACTGGGCGCCATCACCAACGGCAACCTGGCCTTCGATCGCCTGCCGCTGCGCCGCCACTTCGCGGTGGCCATCGCCGCCGGCGAGATGCACACCCCCAAGCCGGATCCCCGCCCCTTCCTGCTGACCCTGGCCAAGCTCGGCGCGACGCCGGCCCGGGCGATGCACATCGGCGATTCCTGGCAGGAGGACGTGCTGCCGGCGGTGCGGCTGGGCATGCAGGCGGCCTGGATCGCCGGCGACACGCCCCACGGCGCGCCGCTGCCGGCGGGCGTGCACCGGCTCTCGCATGTCCGCGAGCTGCCGGCGCTGCTGGAGAAGCTGGGGCGGGGATGACTCAAGAGGGCAACCCCGAGGAAAAACGCGGCGAGCGACGGCCAGGCTAGGCAACCGACGCCGCAGAAGCGGAGTTTACGAGCAGTAAATGAGCCTTCTAAGGCGGCGGGTAACGCCGCCTGGCCGAGCGCAGTCCGTTTTTACCGGGGTTCGGCCAGAAGCCAGTCGTCGAGGCGTGCATGCACCTCCTCGATGCCGTCCTTCTTGAGCGCCGAGAACAGCTGGATGGTGACCAGGTCCTCCCACTCGCGCAGCCGCGAGCGCACCTGCTGGAGGGCGCCCTTGGCGGCGCCGCGCTTCAGCTTGTCGGCCTTGGTCAGCAGGATGTGCACCGGCATCTCGGCCTCGTCGGCCCAGCCGAGCATCATCTGGTCGAACTCGGAGAGCGGGTGGCGCACGTCCATCAGCAGCACCAGCCCGCGCAGCGAGGCGCGGCGGCGCAGGTAGTCGGCCAGGTGGCGCTGCCACTCCAGCTTGACCTTGTCCGGCACCTTGGCATAGCCGTAGCCGGGCAGGTCGACCAGCCGGCGCTCGGCGGTGTCGTCCAGGCCGAAGAAGTTGATCAGCTGGGTCCGCCCGGGGGTCTTGGAGGTGCGGGCGAGCGCCTTCTGCCGCGTCAGCGCGTTGATGGCGCTGGACTTGCCGGCGTTGGAGCGGCCGGCGAAGGCCACCTCGGCCCCGGCGTCGGCGGGGCAGGCCGCCAGGGTGGGGGCGCTGGTGAGGAAGCGGGCGGCCTGGTAGTTGAGTCGCGACATGGCGGGCAGTTCCTGACGTCGATCAAGGGGATCACGGGTTGCATTCCCGCAGCCTCGGTGTTCCGTTATACTGCAGTCACTTTTGTCTGCGACCCGGGGCGCATCAGTATATCACCGTGCGCCCGCCGGCAGCGACCGAGCCCAGGGCCGCCACCGGCGGGCATTCCCGGCGGCCGTCGCGCCGGGGTACGTAACGTTCAACAACGAAACGGCACGTGGATTTGCGATGAGAAAGCTACTGGCAAGCCTGGCAATCACCCTGGGCGCCGTCGGCGCCGCCCATGCAGACCTCCAGTCGGAGGCGGACGCCGCCGCCGGCCGCGAGAAGGCGCAGACCTGCGCCGCCTGCCACGGCCAGGAAGGCATCAGTGCGGCACCGACCTTCCCCAACCTGGCCGGCCAGCAGGCCTCCTACCTGGCCAAGCAGATCATGGACATCCGCGACGGCCACCGCAACGTCGCCCAGATGGCCGGCCAGGTGGACGACTTCTCGGACCAGGACGCCTGGGACGTGGCCGTCTACTACGCCGGCAAGGATGCCGAGCTCGGCCAGGCCGACCCGGCGCCGGAGCTGCTCGAGCACGGTCGCGAGCTGTATCGCGCCGGCGACCTGGCGAAGGGCCTGCCGGCCTGCGCCGCCTGCCACTCGCCCACCGGCCAGGGCATCGGCAGCGCCGTGTATCCCGCCCTCTCCGGCCAGAAGACCGACTACCTGCGCTCGACCCTGAACGACTTCGCCGCGGGCGAGCGGGCCAACGATCCCAATGCCATCATGCGCGACATCGCCTCCAAGATGAGCGATCGCGACATGGAAGCGGTGGTCAACTACGTGCGCGGCCTGCACTGAGGCCGCCGCCACGTCGCGCCGGCGCACCCGGCGATGGAGGGCGGCCGCGGGCCGCCCTCGTCGTTTCCGGGAACCCCATGGCCGCGCGGGACTCCAAGGCCGCGGACGCCGGCCGCCCGGCGCCGCCCCGGATCCAGAACCCCTCAAGGAGAGCCCCTGCATGTTCAAGTCCCTGATCGTCGCCGTGGCCGGCCTCGGCCTGTCCACCCTCGCCTCCGCCGCCAGCCTGGTGGAAGGGCAGCACTACACCACCCTGGACGAGCCCGTGCCGACGCAGGTCGCCGACGACCGGATCGAGGTCACCGAGGCCTTCTGGTACGGCTGCCCGCACTGCTATGCCCTGGAGGACACCCTCAACGCCTGGGTCGACGGGCTGCCCGAGGACGTGGCCTTCCAGCGCCTGCCGGCCACCATGGGCGGCGCCTGGAATCGGCATGCCGCCCTCTTCTATGCCGCCGAGGCGCTGGGCATCCGGGAGCGGATCCACGACGACGTCTTCCACGCCATCCACGAGAAGGGCGCCGAGCTGACCGCGGACGGCGACATCGCCGCCTTCTTCGCCGACTACGGCGTCGCCGAGGACGAGGCCCGTGAGGCGCTGAACGCCTTCGGGGTCAAGTCCCAGGTGAACCAGGCACACGCGCGGATGCGCAACATGCGGCTGATGGGCGTGCCGGCGCTGATCGTCGACGGCCGCTACGTGGTGACCCCGAGCAGCGCCGGCAGCCTCGACAACATGCCGCAGGTCGCCGAGGCGCTGGTGGCCAAGGTCCGCGAGGACCGGGCGAACTGACATGACCCCTTCCCCCGCCGAGCGACGCTGGCCCCGCCGGGAGGCGGAGCATCTCGCGCTGCTGACCTTCAACCTGCAGGTCGGCATCCAGACCTCGGCGTTTCACCACTACCTGACGCGCAGCTGGCAGCACCTGTTGCCACATCCCCGGCGCCTGGCCCGCCTCGATGCCATGAGCGAGGTGCTGGGCGCCTTCGATGTCGTCGGCCTCCAGGAGGTCGACGGCGGCAGCTTCCGCTCCGGCCACGTCAACCAGGTCGAGTACCTGGCCGGCCGGGCCGGCTTTCCCCATCACTACCAGCAGCTCAACCGCAACCTGGGGCGCGTCGCCCAGCACAGCAACGGCCTGCTCTCGCGGCTGCCCCCGGCGCGGGTCGAGGAGCACCGCCTGCCCGGCACCCTGCCCGGGCGCGGCGCCATTCACGCCCGCTTCGGCGAGGGCCCCGACGCCCTGCACGTCTTCGTCGCCCACCTGGCGCTCAGCCATCGCGGCCGGGTACGCCAGCTCGACTACCTCAGCCGCCTGGTCCGGCCGCTGCGCCACGTGGTGGTGATGGGCGACCTCAACTGCACCCCCGACCAGCTCCATGCCCACTCGCGGTTCCGCGACGCCCTGCCCCTGCATCCGGTGCGGCCGCCGCTGAGCTATCCCTCCTGGCAGCCGCGGCGGGCGCTGGACCACATCCTGCTCTCCGACTCCCTGGACGCCGACCGGGTCGAGGTGCTGGATCACCTCTTCTCCGACCACCTGCCGGTGGCCATCGACGTGCGCCTGCCCGACGCCTGCCTCGAGACCCTGGCCAAGGGGTAAGACCAATGTCGACCCCCGCCCTGTAACACCCGTTCGTCAAATCCCGTATAGTCGAGCGGAGCCGCAACCGTGCGGCGCTAACACCCTGACGTCACAGCAATCTCGAGCGATTCCCATGCCCCGATCAAGCGCCCTGCCGCGCCTCGTCGACCGGCTCGACCGCCTCTCCGAGTGGCTCGGTCGCGGCCTCTCCTGGCTGGTCCTGGCCATGATGCTGATCCAGTTCCTGATCGTGGTGCTGCGCTACGCCTTCAGCGTCAACAGCATCCCCATGCAGGAATCGGTGATGTACCTCCACGCCGCGGTGTTCATGCTCGCCGCCGGCTATACCCTGCGCCACGACGGCCATGTGCGGGTGGACATCTTCTATCGGGCCATGACCGCCAGGCGCAAGGCGCTGGTGGACCTCGCCGGCACCCTGCTGCTGCTGACGCCGGTGATGGTCTTCGTGATCCTGGTGAGCCTGGGCTATGTGGGCAAGTCCTGGCGCATCCTCGAGGGCTCGCCGGAGTCCGGGGGCATCCCCGGCGTCTTCCTGCTCAAGACCCTGATCCCGCTGTTCGCCGGCCTGATGCTCCTGCAGGGCCTGGTGGAGGCCTGGCGCAACCTGCTGATCCTGACCGGCCGCCTCGACCCCGAGGCCGGGCATCCCGACCACCACGAGGAGCACCTGTGATGCTGGAGTTCATGCCGCTGGTGCTGTTCGTGGTGATCTGCACCGTCCTGATGTTCGGCTACCCGGTCGCGCTGTCCCTGGCCGGCACCGCCCTGGCCTTCGCCGGCCTGGGAATGGGCCTGGAGTCGCTGGGCATCGACGCCCACTTCGATGCCGGCTACCTGAACGCCTTCCCCAACCGCCTCTACGGCATCATGACCAACCAGACGCTGCTGGCGGTGCCGCTGTTCGTGCTGATGGGCGTGCTGCTGGAGAAGTCCCGGGTGGCCGAGACCCTGCTCGAGGCCATGGCGCTGCTGTTCGGCTCGCTGCGCGGCGGGCTGGGCATCTCGGTGACCCTGGTGGGGATGCTGCTGGCCGCGTCCACCGGCATCGTCGGCGCCACCGTGGTGACCATGGGCCTGATGTCGCTGCCCACCATGCTCAAGCGCGGCTACAGCATGCCGCTGGCCACCGGCACCATCTGCGCCACCGGCACCCTGGGCCAGATCATTCCCCCGTCCATCGCCCTGGTGCTGCTCGGCGACGTGCTGTCGTCCGCCTACCAGCAGGCCCAGCTGTCGATGGGCATCTTCAGTCCCAAGACCGTCTCGGTGGGCGATCTCTTCATGGGCGCGCTGGTGCCGGGACTGATCCTGGTGGTCCTGTACATCCTCTACGTGGCCGTGACCGCCTGGCTGAAGCCGGCCGCCGCCCCGGCGGTGGATCGCCGCGAGCTGATGGCCGAGCTGGGCCACGAGGGCGGCCTGGGCCTGCTGCTGCTCAAGGGGCTGGTGCCGCCCATCGTGCTGATCGTGGTGGTGCTGGGCTCGATCCTCGGCGGCTTCGCCACGCCCACCGAGGCCTCGGCGGTGGGCGCCTTCGGCGCCCTGATGCTGGCCCTGGCCTACCGCCGGCTGGATGTCGCCACCCTCAGGGAGGTGCTGCGCTCCACGGTCAACGTCACCACCATGGTGTTTTTGATCCTGATCGGCGCGGCGCTGTTCTCGCTGGTGTTCCGCGCCTACGGCGGCGAGGAGCTGGTCACCCAGCTGTTCGAGAACATGCCCGGCGGCGTGATCGGCGCCACCCTGATCGTGATGCTGGTGATCTTCCTGCTCGGCTTCATCCTCGACTTCATCGAGATCACCTTCGTGGTGGTGCCCATCGTCGGCCCGATCCTGCTGGCCATGGGCCTGGACCCGATCTGGCTGGGCATCATGATCGCCATCAACCTGCAGACGTCCTTCCTGACGCCGCCCTTCGGCTTCGCGCTGTTCTACCTGCGCGGCGTGGCGCCGGCATCGGTGCCCACCGGGGCGATCTACCGCGGGGTCATCCCCTTCATCGTGCTGCAGCTCGGCATGCTGCTGGCCCTGGCCTGGTTCCCGGAGCTGGCGACCTGGCTGCCCAACACCTTCTGAGCCGCGAGCGTTAACCCCCGGCGCGGCGATCCCGCGCCAGGGGGGCTACAGTGACTCGCGACGCCACCACGGGAGGGCCAGCGGTCCTCCCCATCCGGCCCCCGGGCCATGTCCCACAAGGCACACAAGAGAGGGAAACGCATGCAACCCAAAGCACTCGCCCTGGCCGTGTCCGGCGCCGCCGCCGGCCTGATGCTGGTCTCCGGCGCCGCCCAGGCCCAGGAGACCTTCGAATGGAAGATGGTGACCTCCTGGCCCAAGAACTTCCCCGGCGTCGGCCAGGGGCCGGAACGCCTGGCGGAGCTGGTCGAGCAGATGTCCGACGGCCGGCTGAGCATCGAAGTGTTCGGCGCCGGCCAGCTGGTGCCCGGCTTCGAGGTCTTCGACGCCGTCTCCGACGGCACCGCCGAGCTGGGCCACTCCGCCTCCTACTACTGGAAGGGCAAGGCCCCGGCCGCCCAGTTCTTCGCCGCGGTGCCCTTCGGCATGAACGCCCAGGAGATGAACGCCTGGCTGCACTACGGCGGCGGCCTGGAGCTGTGGAACGAGCTCTACGACGACTTCGGGGTCGACGTCATGGCCGCCGGCGCCTCCGGCGTGCAGATGGGCGGCTGGTTCAACGAGGAGATCGAGTCCGTCGACGACCTGGACGGCCTGAAGATGCGCATGCCGGGCCTCGGCGGCGAGGTCATGAGCCGCATGGGCGTGGCCATCGTCAACATGCCGGGCGGCGAGATCTTCACCTCGCTGCAGTCCGGCGCCATCGACGCCACCGAGTGGATCGGGCCCTACAACGACCTGGCCTTCGGCCTGCACCAGGCCGCGGACTACTACTACTATCCCGGCTGGCACGAGCCCACGGTGATGTTCGAGGCCATCGTCAACGAGGAGGCCATGGCCTCGCTGCCCGACGACCTCCAGGCGATCCTGCGCACCGCCATCCGCGACGTGAACCAGGACGTGCTCGACGAGTACACGGCGCGCAACAACGACGCCCTGGAGACCCTGGTCAACGAGCACGACGTCGAGCTGCGGCGCCTGCCGGACGACGTCCTGGCCCAGGCCCAGGCGCACTCCGAGGACGTGGTCGCCGAGCTGGCCGAGTCCAGCGAGATGGCCCACAAGATCCACGACTCCTACCGCGCCTTCCAGGAGAAGGTGGTGAACTACCACGCCATCTCCGAGCAGGCCTACTACAACGCCCGCAACCCGGAGGGCGACACCACCTCCGCCGAGTAAGGGCACGGCGCCGTACCGCGCGGGGCCGCCTTCGGGCGGCCCCGTTGCGTTGGGCTAGCTACAGTAGGGCGCCAGCCAGGCTCCGGCCATCGCCAGCACCACGGCATAGCGCCCGCCCTTGGCGACCAGGATCCACAGCGTGGCCCGCCACCAGGGCAGGCGGAAGATCCCCGCCAGCACGCTGAGCGGGTCGCCGATCAGCGGCGCCCAGGCCAGCAGCAGGCTCGCCTCGCCGCCGCGGCGGTAGCAGCGCTCCGCCCGGGCCAGGCCGCGCGGCGACACCGGAAACCAGCGACGATCCTGGAAGTGCCGGGCATATCGCCCCAGCCCCACGTTGACCAGGCTGCCCAGCACGTTGCCCGCGGTGGCCGCCGCCCACAGCGCCAGGGGCGCGCCGCCCTGGCACCACTGCCGGGCCAGCCAGGCCTCGGAGCCGCCCGGCAGCAGGGTGGCGCTGGCCAGGGCTACCAGGAACAGGCTCAGCATGGCCGCCGGCCGCACGCCTGGCGTATGCTGTGCGCCGGATTCACGCGACAAGACGACAACACCATGTCCTCCATTCCCCATACCCTGACCATCGCCGGGTCCGACCCCTCGGGGGGCGCGGGCCTGCAGGGCGACCTCAAGACCCTCTCGGCGCTGGGCACCTATGCCACCAACGTGATCACCGCGGTGATCGCCCAGAACACCACCGGCGTGGCCGCCGTCCATCCGGTGCCCGCCGCGGTGATCGGCGAACAGCTGGACAACCTGCTCGACGACGTGCGGCTCGACGCGGTCAAGATCGGCATGGTGGCCGACCGCGCGGTCGCCGAGACCCTGGCCGAGGCGCTGCGCCGCCGCCGGCCGCGCTGGATCGTACTCGACCCGGTGATGGTGGCCAAGAGCGGCGACGCCCTGGTGGACGCCGCCGGCATCGCCGCGGTGCGCGACGTCCTGGTCCCGCTGGCCGACGTCATCACCCCCAACCTGCCCGAGGCGGCGGTGCTCCTCGACGCCGAGACGCCCCGCACCCCGGAGGCCATGGAGGCCATGCTGCCCGGCCTGCAGGCCCTCCGGGCGCCCTATGTGCTGCTCAAGGGCGGCCATCTGAGCGGCGAGCACTGCCCGGACCTGCTGGCCGGCCCGACGGGCAGCCGCTGGCTGTCCGCCCCGCGCATCGCCACCGACAACCTCCACGGCACCGGCTGCGCGCTGTCCTCGGCGATCGCCGCCCGGCTGGCGCACCTGCCCCCCGAGGCCTCGGACGACGCCATCGTCGCCGCCATCGGCGAGGCCAAGGCCTGGCTGCATGCGGCCCTGGACGCCAGCCGGCGGCTGTCGGTGGGCCGGGGCCGGGGGCCCGTGCACCACTTCCACGCCTGGTGGTAGCCGGATCGGCTTGCAGGGGCGGCCGGGGGCGCCCATCCTGAAACGGCCACCTACCGGTCGCACGAGGGCCGTGCCATGACTCGCACCCTGCTGTTCGCCTGTGATCTGTCCGCCGAGAACCGCGCCGCCTTCGCCCGCGCCATCCGCCTGGCCGGCGAGAGCGGCGCGCGGCTCGACATCGTCCACGTGCTCGACCCCTACCTGCCCCACCGCGTGCTCCACGACCTCGAGGAGGCGGTGGTCGCGGATATCGCCGCCACCCTCACCGACATCCGCGAGGACTATGCCCTGGCGGAGCCGACGCACCTGATCCAGACGGTGGCCGGCGCCCCCTACGCCGAGATCATCCGCGAGGCCCACGAGCGCGCCGCGGACATGATCATCCTCGGCGCCCACCGCAAGCGCGGCCAGCCGGACCTGGTCGGCGGCACCACCCTGGCCCGGGTGCTGCGCGGGGCCCCCTGCCCGGTGCTCTCGGTGAGTCACCCGGCCAGCCAGGAGTGGCGGGACATCCTGGTCCCGGTGGACTTCTCGCTGACCTGCCGTCACACCCTGCGCGAGACCCTCAAGCGCTTCCCCGAGGGCCGGCTGACCCTGCTGCATGCCTGGAACATCCCCGGCGAGCGCGAGCTCGGCTCCGACACCGGCTATGCCCGCTGGCGGGACCAGGAGGTGGCCCGGCTGCGCCGGCACCTGGAACAGGAGACCGAGCGGCTGCTGGGCGAACTCGACGCCGTACCCGAACTGGAGCTGGAGCTGGAGCAGGGCGAGCCGCTGGAGGTGCTGATGAGCCGCCTGCGCCGCCAGCCGCCGGACCTGCTGGCCCTGGGCAGCCGCGGCCAGCCCAGCCGGCAGAGCCAGATCACCGAGCGCCTGCTGGCCGAGCCCCACTGCGACATCATGCTGTGCCGGGCCTGGTGAACGCCCCATTCCACAGAACTTGTACAACCTGACGATGTCTGCATAGGAGTCGACGACGCCACCCCCGGAGGTGTTCCCATGCGCATCGCCCTAACGCGCGCGACCGCCCTGCCGATCGCCCTGGCCCTGCTCCTCGCCCTGCCCCCTGAGGCCGGCGCCGGCGTCGAGGGGGTGCGCTTCGACGCTCGCCTCGAGGTCGAGGGCCGCCCCTACCGGCGCCTCGGCCAGGGCCTGTTCCGCTACCTGATCTGGGACGCCTATGCCGGCGCCTACTACCAGGCCGAGGGCTTCCCCCGTCCCGCGCCGCAGGCCGCCGAGGTGCCCCGGCGCCTGGAGCTCGAGTACTTCCGCGCCATCGCCGCCGAGGACTTCGCCGAGGTCACCCGCGACACTCTGCGCGAGCAGCTCGACGACGACGCCTTCCGCTCCCTGTCGCCGGCGCTGTCGGCCTTCAACGCCCGTTATCGGGACGTCGCCCCGGGGGATCGCTACGCCCTGACCTGGACCGGCGACACCCTGACCCTGGCCCTCAACGGGGAGGTCCTCTATGCGCGCCCCGAGCCGCGGCTGGCCGACGCCCTGTTCGGCATCTGGCTCGGCGAGGCGCCGCTCGGCGACGGCTTCCGGGACGCCCTGCTGGGGCGCTGAGCCGGCCGCGTGCTAGGCTGCGACCTTCCAGCCAGCCAGCCGAGAGGAAGCCCCCATGAAAGCCCTGATCCAGCGCGTCCGCCAGGCCAGCGTGACGGTGGACGGCCGCGAGACCGGCGCCATCGACCACGGCCTGCTGGCCTTCATCGGCGTGGAGCGTGACGACGACGAGGTCCAGGCCGAGCGGCTGCTGCACAAGCTGCTGCACTACCGGGTGTTCTCCGACCCGGAGGGCAAGATGAACCGCAACCTGCAGCAGGCCGAGGGCGGCCTGCTGCTGGTCTCGCAGTTCACCCTGGCGGCCGATACCCGCAAGGGCATGCGCCCCAGCTTCTCCAGCGCCGCCCCGCCCGCCGAGGGCCAGCGGCTGTTCGACCACCTGGTCGCCAGGGCCCGCGCGGCTTGGCCGGGGGTCGCCACCGGCGAGTTCGGCGCCGACATGCAGGTCGCCTTGATCAACGACGGGCCGGTGACCTTCCTGCTGGAGAGCCGCTAGCTCCGCAGGGGGGAGGCCGCAGGGGGCCGTGCCGCCCGCGACCTCGCCCGCCCCCTCCTTTGGTCGTAGGCGCAAAAATTGGAAATCATTTGCGCATAGTGGACAATGCCCACCCTAAACTGTGTACAAAAACAATCGGTAATTGTCCCCATGGCCAGACCCGGCACCAGCACGTCCGTCTTCGAGTTCCAGGGCCGCCCGCCGCTGCTGCGCGCCCTGCCGCTCTCCCTGCAGCATATCCTGGCCATGATCATGGGCACGGTCGCCGTGCCGATCATCGTGGCCGGCGCCGTGGGCATGCGCCTCGGCGAGACCATGCTGCTGATCCAGATCTCGCTGCTCGCCTCGGGGGTCTCCACCCTGCTGCAGCTGTACGGCATCCGGCGCTTCGGCGCCCGGCTGCCCGCCATCTTCGGGGTGGGCTTCGCCTACGTGCCGACCCTGACCGCGGTGGGCGCCCAGTACGGCATCGAGGGCATCCTCGGCGCCCAGGTGCTGGGCGGGCTGGCGATGATCCTGGTGGGGCTGTGCATCCAGCGCATCCGCCACTTCTTCCCCCCGGTGGTCGCCGGCACCGTGGTGCTGGTCATCGGCCTGTCGCTCTATGACATCGCCGTCAACTACATGGGCGGGGGCATCGACCAGCCCGGCTACGGCGAGCCCAGGCAATGGCTGGTGGCCGGCGTCACCCTCGGCGTGGTGCTGCTGATCTCCCAGTTCGCGCGGGGCTTCCTCAAGCTCTCGGCGATCATCTGCGGCATCCTGGTGGGCTACGGCCTGGCGCTGGCGCTGGGCATGGTGGACTTCGCGCCGGTTCGCGAGGCCGCCTGGGTCAGCGCGCCACGGCTGCTGCCCTTCGAGCTGGAATTCCACCCGGCGGCCATCGTCTCCATGCTGATCATCTGCGTGATCAACTCGGTGCAGACCATCGGCGACCTGTCGGCCACCACCGTGGGCGGCCTGGACCGGGAACTGGGGCGCCGCGAGCTATCCGGCGGGCTGCTCGGCAACGGCCTGTGCACCACCCTGGGCTCGCTGTTCGGCGCCCTGCCCACCGCGTCCTACAGCCAGAACGTGGGCATCGTGGCCATGACCAAGGTGATCAGCCGCACCGTGCTGGCCCTGGCCGCGGGCTTCATGCTGCTGGCCGGGCTGATGCCCAAGTTCGGGGCCCTGATGACCACCATCCCCTACCCGGTGCTGGGCGGCGCCACCATCACGGTGTTCGGCATGATCACCATGACCGGCATCCAGCTGCTGACCCGCGACGAGCTCTCGTCCCGCAATATCACCATCGCCAGCCTGTCGGTGGCCCTGAGCATGGGCATCTACGCCGCCCCGGGGGCCATCGCCGGCTTCCCGGAGACGCTCAAGCTGGTGATCGGCGGCTCGCCGATCGTGGTGGCCGCCCTGGTCTCGGTCACCCTGAACCTGGCCCTGCCGCGCAAGAGCCTCGACGACGAGCGCCGCGAGCGGGAGGCCATCGCCGAGGCCATGCAGGACGAGGGCGACGCCACGCGCCCGCTGCGCCCCGCCCGCCAGGGCTCCTGATCCCGCTCAATCGCCCTGGAGCTCGGCCTCGAGCCGCTCCAGGGCCTCCTCCGCCGCCAGCCACTCCTGTTCCAGCGCCTCGAGGCGAGAGGCCAGCTCGCCCTGCTCGGCGAGCCGCGCGGTGAGCTCGTCCTTGCGCGCCTCGTCGGTGTAGAGCTCGGCCTCGCCCAGCGCCGCCTCCACCTTCGACAGCGCCCGCTGGGCCTTGTCCATCTCGCGCTCCGCCGCATCCCGCTCGCGCTTGAGCGGGCGCAGCTTCTCGCGCAGCGCCGCCGCGGCGCGGCGGGCGGCCTTGCGATCCTCCCGGGGCGCCTCGGCGGCCTCCTGACGCTCGGCCTTCTCGGCCCGGGCCTCGCGGCGCTCCTGCTCGAGGCGGGTGCGCAGCCAGGCCCGATAGTCGTCCAGGTCGCCGTCGAAGGGGGCGACCCGATGGTCGGCGACCCGCCAGAACTCGTCCACGGTGGCGCGCAGCAGGTGGCGGTCGTGGGAGACCACGATCACCGCCCCCTCGAAGCTCGCCAGGGCCTCGGTGAGGGCCTCGCGCATCTCCAGGTCCAGGTGGTTGGTGGGCTCGTCGAGCAGCAGCAGGTTGGGCTTCTGCCAGGCCACCAGGGCCAGCGCCAGCCGGGCCTTCTCGCCGCCCGAGAAGCGCGCCACCTCGGCGAAGACGTCGTCGCCGTGGAAGCCGAACCCGCCCAGGAAGTTGCGGATGTCCAGGTCGGCGGCCCGCGGCGAGAGGCGCTGGACGTGCAGGAAGGGCGTGGCCGAGAGATCCAGGCCCTCCAGCTGGTGCTGGGCGAAGTAGCCGATAGCCAGGTGCTCGCCGGGCACGCGGCGTCCGCCGAGCAGCGGCAGCTCGCCGGTCAGCGACTTGATCAGCGTCGACTTGCCGGCGCCGTTGGGCCCCAGCAGGCCGATGCGCTGCCCCGGCTGCAGGGTCAGGTCGACGCCCTCGAGCTGCACGGCCTCGCCGTCCTCGCCGCGATAGCCGAGCCGCGCCTCGTCCAGCACCAGCAGCGGGTGGGAGGTCTTGTCCGCGGACGGCAGGGTGAAGTGGAAGGGCGAGTCGACGTGGGCCACGGCGATCTCGCCCATGCGCTCGAGCATCTTCAGGCGGCTCTGGGCCTGGCGGGCCTTGGTGGCCTTGTAGCGGAAGCGCGCCACGAAGCGCTCGATCTCGGCCTTGCGCGCCTGCTGCTTGGCGGCCTCGGCCTGCTGCAGGGCCAGCTTCTCGGCCCGGGTGCGCTCGAAGGTGGTGTAGTTGCCCCGGTAGAGCACCAGCGAGCGCCGGTCGAAGTGCACGATGTGATCACAGACGGCGTCCAGGAAGTCGCGGTCGTGGGAGATCAGCAGCAGGGTGCCCGGATAGCGGACCAGCCACTGCTCGAGCCACAGCAGGGCGTCGAGGTCCAGGTGGTTGGTGGGCTCGTCGAGCAGCAGCAGGTCGGAGGGCATGAACAGGGTGCGCGCCAGGTTGACGCGCATCCGCCAACCGCCGGAGAAGTCGGCCAGGGGCCGGGCCAGGTCGGCCTGCTCGAAGCCCAGCCCGACCAGCAGCTGGGCCGCCCGGGCCGGGGCGCTGTAGCCGTCCAGGGACTCGATGGTGCCGTGCAGCTCCGCCTCGCGATGGGCGTCGCCGGCGGCCCGGGCCGCGTCCAGCGCCGCCTCGGCCTGGCGCAGGGCATGGTCGCCGTCCAGCACGTAGTCCTGGATGCTGCGCTCCAGCGCCTCGACCTCCTGGGCCATGTGCGCGATGCGCTGGCCGCCGCTCATCTCGAGCTCGCCGCGGTCGGGCGCGAGCTCGCCGCGCAGCAGGCCGAACAGGCTCGACTTGCCCGCGCCGTTGGGGCCCACGATGCCCGCCTTGTGGCCGGCATGCAGGGTCAGGTCGGCGTCCTCGAGCAGGGCTTGGGTGCCGCGTTGCAGGGAAACTTGGCGCAGTGCGATCATGCGGGCTCCACGGGACTGGCGTGAGGCTGCCGCCATGCGGACGACAGCGCGATCATGAGCGCCGATTCTACCGAATTGTCGCCGACTCTGCGGGCCCGCCTGGCGGACGACCCGCTATGGGACTTCGCCCTGGACCTCTATGCCCGCCCCGGGGTCGAGGCGGCCTGCCTGCGCCTGCAGGACGAGGCCGGCCTGGAGGCGCTCGAGCTGCTGTGGCGCGCCTGGCTGTATCGCCATGGCCTGGCCGCGGGCCCCTTTCCCGAGGCGGTGCGCCGCTGGCAGGCCGAGATCACCGCCCCCCTGCGCCGGCTGCGCCGCGACCTCAAGGCCGAGGCCGAAGCGCGCGCCGGGGTCGCCGCGCTTCGCGAGCGGCTCAAGGTCGCCGAGCTCGAGGCCGAACGCGAGGCCCTGTCGCGCCTGGCGGCCCACAGCCTCGCCGGCCACGGCCTCCGGCCGCTGTCGTCTCCCCCGCCCGCCTGCCGGGAAGTCCTGGCGCACGGCACGCAACTACTCAAAAAGTCGCACTTTTTGGCCCTGGAAACGTTGGCGGGCCAGCTTGACCCCTCATAAGCCCCCCGCTAGCCTGAAGAAACCTGCGTGACCCATTCCTTCGTTTTTGCCGGATGAAGGCCACCGCTTTTCTCCGGCCGAACCTGCAGAGGACGCACAATAATGAAGGCACACAAGCTGTTGACCACCGCCGGCATCGGCGCCCTGATGCTCGGCATGTCCACCGCCGCCTATTCCGACAACTGGCGCTATGCCCACGAGGAATACGAGGGCGACGTCCAGGACGTCTTCGCCCAGGAGTTCAAGCGCTATGTGGAGGAAAATTCCGACCATAGCGTGCAGGTCTACCGCTTCGGTGAGCTCGGCGAGTCCGACGACATCATGGAGCAGACCCAGAACGGCATCCTGCAGTTCGTCAACCAGTCGCCCGGCTTCACCGGCTCGCTGATCCCCGCGGCTCAGATCTTCTTCATCCCGTATCTGATGCCCACCGACATGGACACCGTTCTCGAGTTCTTCGACGAGAGCAAGGCCATCAACGAGATGTTCCCGGAGCTCTATGCCCAGCACGGCCTGAAGCTCCTCCAGATGTATCCCGAAGGCGAGATGGTGGTCACCGCCGACGAGCCGATCACCGCGCCGGCGGACTTCGACAACAAGAAGATCCGCGTGATGACCAACCCGCTGCTGGCCGAGACCTACAGCGCCTTCGGCGCCACCCCGACCCCGCTGCCCTGGGGCGAGGTCTACGGCGGCCTGCAGACCGGCATCATCGACGGCCAGGAGAACCCGATCTTCTGGATCGAGTCCGGCGGCCTCTACGAGGTGTCCCCGAACCTGACCTTCACCGGTCATGGCTGGTTCACCACCGCCATGATGGCCAACATGGACTTCTACGAGGGCCTCTCCGAGGAGGACCAGCAACTGGTTCAGGACGCCACCGACGCGGCCTATGACCACACCATCGAGCACATCCAGGGCCTGGCCGAGGAATCCCTGGCCAAGATCCAGGAAGCCTCCGACGAGGTCACCGTCACCCGGCTGAGCGACGAGCAGATCGACGCCTTCAAGGAGCGCGCGCCCCAGGTCGAGGAGAAGTTCCTCGAGATGACCGGCGAGGACGGCGCCGCCCTGCTCGAGCAGTTCAAGGCGGACCTCGAGGCCGTGCAGCAAGACCAGGAGTGATCCCGGCCCGATCCGCGGACGCAAGGGGGCAGCCTGGCTGCCCCCGTTTTGTTTCCGGCGCCGCCGGCCCAACGTTCACCCAGCGTTGAGCCGGCGGCCGCCCGGCATGGCGACGAGTCGTTAGGCTGCTCGACAGGGACCCGTCATTTCGCCATGCCAGCTGACCAGGGAGTTCGGCCATGTCCGACGAAGAATCCGAAAAGCACTATCGATCCGGACTGCCGGGATTTCTCGGCGTCATCGACACCTTCATCAGCAAGGTCGAGGCGGTGATCCTCGCGGTGGGCGTGCTGCTGATGGCCACCAACACCATCGCCAACGTCATCGGCCGCTTCGTCCTCGGCGAGAGCATCTTCTTCACCGGCGAGGTCAATCGCATCCTGATCATCATGATCACCTTCGCCGGCATCGGCTATGCCGCCCGTCACGGCCGCCACATCCGCATGTCGGCCATCTATGACGCCCTGCCGGTGGGCGGGCGCCGGGCGCTGATGATCGTGATCTCGCTGTTCACCTCGCTGGTGATGTTCTTCCTGCTCTACTACTCGGTGCTCTACATCCTCGACCTCTATGACAAGGGGCGCATCCTGCCGGCGCTGGGCTTCCCCATCTTCATCATCTACGTCTGGGTTCCCCTCGGCTTTCTGATCACCGGCATCCAGTACCTGCTGACGGCCATCAAGAACATGACATCAAAGGATGTCTACCTGTCGACCTCGGTGCTCGACGGTTACAAGGATACGGAAACGGAAGTCTGACGCAGGGCACTACGCCCGGGGGAACGCAAGATGACGACAGTAATGGTAGTGACCATGATCGCCCTGCTGCTGCTGGGCTTTCCGATGATGATTCCGCTGATCACCGCGGCCGTCATCGGCTTCTTCATGATGTTCAACGGCCTGGGGCAGATGGAGACGCTGATCCAGCAGATGATGGCCGGCATCCGGCCGGCCTCGCTGATCGCCGTGCCGATGTTCATCCTCGCCGCCGACATCATGACGCGGGGCCAATCGGCGGAGCGGCTGATCAACATGGTGATGTCCTTCATCGGCCACGTGAAGGGCGGCCTGGCGGTGAGCACCGCCGCCTCCTGCACCCTGTTCGGAGCCGTCTCCGGCTCCACCCAGGCCACGGTAGTGGCGGTAGGCTCGCCGCTGCGCCCGCGCATGCTCAAGGCCGGCTATTCGGACTCCTTCACCCTGGCCCTGATCATCAACTCCAGCGACATCGCCTTCCTGATCCCGCCGAGCATCGGCATGATCATCTACGGCGTCATCTCCGGCACCTCCATCGGCGAGCTGTTCATCGCCGGGATCGGGCCCGGCCTGCTGATCCTCAGCATGTTCGCCGTCTACTGCGTGATCTACGCCGTGGTGCGCGACGTGCCCACCGAGCCCAAGTCCAGCTGGCGCGAGCGCTTTTCCGCGGTGCGCATGGCGCTGTGGCCGCTGGGCTTCCCGGTGATCATCGTCGGCGGCATCTACGGCGGCATCTTCAGCCCCACCGAAGCCGCCGCGGCCTGCGTGCTCTACGCCATCCTGCTGGAGTTCGTGGTCTTCCGCTCGCTGAAGGTCAACGACATCTACGCCATCGCCAAGTCCACCGGCCTGATCACCGCCGTGGTGTTCATCCTGGTGGCGGTGGGCAACGGCTTCTCCTGGATCATCTCCTTCGCCCAGATCCCCCAGGCGATCCTCGAGGCGGTGGGCATCAACGAGGCCGGCCCCACCGGGGTCCTGATCGCGATCTGCATCGCCTTCTTCGTGGCCTGCATGTTCGTCGACCCCATCGTGGTGATCCTGGTGCTGACCCCGATCTTCGCCCCGGCCGTGGAGGCCACCGGGCTGGATCCGGTGCTGGTGGGCATCCTGATCACCCTGCAGGTGGCCATCGGCTCGGCGACGCCGCCCTTCGGCTGCGACATCTTCACCGCCATCGCCATCTTCAAGCGGCCCTACCTGGACGTGATCAAGGGCACACCACCCTTCGTCTTCCTGCTGATCGCGGCCGCCGCGCTGCTGATCATCTTCCCGCAGATAGCCCTGTTCCTGCGCGACCTGGCCTTCGGCGGCTGACCCCGGACACGAAGAGGAGTGGTGACGATGTTCAAACGAATCATGGTGCCGGTGGACGGATCCAAGGGCGCGATCAAGGCGCTCGACCGGGCCGTGGCCCTGCAGCGGCTCACCGACGCCGAGCTCTACATCCTGTGCGTGTTCAAGCACCACAGCCTGCTCGAGGCCTCGCTGTCCATGGTCCGGCCCGAGCGACTCGACATCCCCGACGACGCCCTCAAGGAGTACGCCACCGAGATCGCCACCCAGGCCAAGGCCCACGCCGCCGAGCTCGGCGTGCCCGCCGACAAGGTGCGCGCCTTCGTCAAGGGCGGACGCCCCTCGCGGACCATCGTGCGCTTCGCCCGCAAGCGCGACTGCGACCTGATCGTGATCGGCGCCCAGGGCACCAACGGCGACAAGGGCCTGCTGCTGGGCAGCGTTTCCCAGCGGGTGGCGGGCTCGGCCCACTGCCCGACCCTGGTGGTCTGAGCCTCGACGGCCCCTCCGACCGGGCCGGTGCCGCTCCCCTGCCCCGGGTGCGGAACCGGCCCGGCCCTGTTAGAGTCCCATGATCGCCATCCACTCATGGCGCCAAGGCGCCAGAACACAAGGCTTTTTCATGAAGAGACTGCTGACCACCGCATCCCTGGCGGCGCTGATGACCGCCGCCCCCCTGGCCCTGGCCGCCCCGGAGAGCGACGCCGAGCGCCTGGGCTACAGCCTCGGGGTCACCCTGGGCAAGAGCATCCAGCAGGACGTCTCCGACCTCGACGTGGACGCCTTCACCCAGGCCGTGCGCGACGTCTTCGCCGGCGACGAACTGGCGATGAGCGATCAGGAGATGGCCGAGACCATGCAGGCCTTCCAGCAACAGGCCATGGAGGCTCGCGCCGCCGAGGCCGAGCAGCAGGCCGAGGCCAACCGCGCCGAGGGCGAGGCCTACCGGGCCGAGAACGCCGAGCGGGACGACGTCACCGTCACCGATTCCGGCCTGCAGTACCGCGAGCTGGCCTCCGGCGACGGCGCCACCCCGGGCGCCGACGACACCGTCCAGGTCCACTACGAGGGCAAGCTGATCGACGGCACCGTCTTCGACAGCTCCTACGAGCGCGGCGAGCCGGTGAGCTTCCAGGTCGGCCAGGTCATCGAGGGCTGGCAGGAGGCCCTGCAGCTGATGAGCGTCGGCGACACCTGGGAGATCGTGATCCCCGCCGAGCTGGCCTATGGCACCCGCGGCCAGGGCCCGATCGGGCCCAACGAGACCCTGGTGTTCAAGGTCGAGCTGCTCGACGTCACCGCGGCCGAGGAGTGAGCCTCCGGCCATGAACGTCAGGCTCGCTCTGCTGGCGGCCGGCCTCTGCCTGGGGCCGGCCGCCTCGCTTCACGCCCAGCCCGCCCCCGACGCCCTGCCCCGCCTGTCGGCGAGTCAGGACCGGGCCAGCGTGGTCGGCGTTTCCTCCGGCGGCTACATGGCCGCCCAGCTGGCGGTGGCCTGGCCCTCGCGCTTCGCCGGGCTCGGCGTGGCGGCCGCCGGCCCCTGGGCCTGCGCCCGGGGCGAGCTGGGCCTGGCGCTGGGCCAGTGCATGTTCACCCGGCTCGGCACGCCCGACCTCGAGGCGATCCAGGCCCGCTACCGGGACTACCGGGAGCGCGACCTGGTGGGCTCCCCGGCGGCGCTGGCCGAGCTGCGCGCCCATGTCTGGCACGGCGGGGCCGACGCCACCGTGGCGCCCGACGTCGGCGAGGCGCTGGTCGCTCAACTGAGCGGCTGGCTGGCCGATCCCGAGGCGCAGCTGCGCGTGGTGCGCGATCCGCAGGCCGGCCACGGCTGGCCGGTCGACGAGGATCAGGCAACCCCGGACGGCACCCTGGCGAACTGCCAGGCAGGCGGCGGCAGCCATCTGCTGGCCTGCGACCGGGACCTCGCCGCCGAGGCCCTGAACTGGCTGCACGGGCCGCCGGCGGGCGACCCCGACGGCGCGGGTCGGCTGCGGCGCTTCGACCAGTCGGACTTCGAGGCGCGGGGGCTGGCCGATGCAGGCTACGTCTTCGTGCCGGAGGGCTGCGAGGCGGGCGGCTGCCCGGTCACCGTCGCCCTGCACGGCTGCGAGATGAGCGCCGCGGAGGGCGACGAGCGCTTCGTGCGCCACAGCGGGCTCAATGCCCGGGCCGCCGCCGAGCCGCGGATCGTGCTCTATCCCCAGGCGGAGGCGAGCCTGGCCAATCCCAAGGGCTGCTGGGACTGGTGGGGGTTCGCCGAGAGCACCTGGCAGCTCGACCCGATGCACGACACCCGCCAGGGCAGCCAGGTCGAGGCGCTGATGGGCATGCTCGACCGCCTGCAGGCCGACGCCGACTGACGGCCGGCCTCAGCCCTCGCCGAGCTCGGCCTCCAGGGCCGCCTGGAGCGGCCCCGGGGTCGGGGAGTGCAGCACCCGCCGGCGGATCTCGCCGTGGCGATCCACCAGGTACAGCGAGGCGGTGTGGTCGACGGTATAGTCCAGCGCCGACTCCGGCGTCTCGACCCTGCGCCACACCACGCCGTAGCGCTCGGCGATGTCGGCGAGCCGCTCCCGGCTGCCGGTGGCGCCGATGAAGGCCTCGCCGAAGTGGCCGAGGTAGGTCTCCAGCCGCGCCAGGGTGTCGCGCTCGGGGTCCACCGACACCATCAGCGGCACCACCCGGCGACGCTGCGCCTCGGGCAGGGCGCGACGCGCCTGGCGCACCACCGACAGGCTCATGGGGCAGACGTCGGGACACCAGGTGTAGCCGAAGAACACCACCGCCAACTGATCGTCCGCCAGCCGGGACAGGGAGAACTCCCCCCGGGTGGAGGGCAGCTCGATGGGCCCGCCCTCGGGCAGCCCGTCGTCCTGCGCGGCCCGCTGCTGGTAGAGCGCCAGGCCGGCGGCGGCTGCCGCCAGCAGGACCAGGCCGGCCCCCAGGCCGATGCGCCAGCGTCGCGTCATGGTGTGTGCCTCCTGACCTCGAAGTCGAACCAGCTTCCCAGACGCCCGTCGGGGGTGTCCACCACCACCTCGGCCCGCCAGGGCATCCGCGCCTCGGTGCACAGCGCCACCTGGCCCTGCCCGCGGAAGGTGCCGTCGCCGCCGGCCGTAAGCGGGAAGCGATGCAGCCCCATGTCCATGTCGCGGCCGACGAAGGTGACCGTCGCCGCCTCGGCCGGCACGCCGTCCAGCCGCACCCGCAGCGGCAGCGGCGTCAACGCCCGGATGGGGCCCTCGACCGGGATCGACAGGCTCAGCGCCCGTCCCTCGCCCAGGGCCGCCCGACAGGGCCCGGCCTGCAGGTCGCAGGCCGCCTCGGGCGGCGTCCAGGCCACGTCCGGGCGGCCGTCCAGCCCGTGGCGCAGCAGGTACCAGAGCGCCACGGCCAGGGTCAGCAGGGTCACGAGGATCAGCAGGCGCAGCAGCGGCGATCGGGAAGAGGGTCGCCCATGGGGGCCGGACGGGGGCATGGCGCCTCCAAACGAAGAGCGTGACGGCGTAAGCTTACCAGTGTTCGCGACCCGCCGCCGTGAGCCGGGATGTCGCAGGCCGACCGAGGAGGCATCGTCATGGACGACGTGACGGGGGCCCTGGGCCCCCTCTTTCTGCTGATCCTGCTGGGCGCCGTGCTCGGCCGTTGCCGCTGGCCCGGCGGCGATTTCTGGCCCCGCCTGGAGGGGCTGATCTACTACCTGCTGTTTCCCGCCATGCTGGTGGCGACCCTGACGGACGCCGAGATCCGGGACGTGCCGGTGATCCGGCTGGCAGGCGTCCTGCTGGGCGGCCTCGGAGCCTTCACCCTGCTGCTCTGGGGGCTGCGCCGCCGCCTGGCCCTCGACGCCCCCGCCTTCACCTCGGTCTTCCAGGGCGCGCTGCGCTTCAACACCTATGTCGGCGTGGCCGGCGCCGCCGCGCTGCACGGCCCGCAGGGCGCCACGGTGGCGGCCGTCGCCGTGGCGCTGATGGTGCCGACCGTCAATGTGCTGTGCGTGGGCAGCTTCATCGCCGCGGCGCCCTCGGGCGGCCTCGGCACGGGGCCCCGCCTCGCCGCCCTGGCCCGCAACCCGCTGATCCTGGCTTGCCTGGCCGGCGCCGGCCTCAACCTGTCGGGCCTGGGACTGCCCGGCTGGAGCGGCGAGGCCGTGGATCTGCTGGGTCGGGCGGCCCTGCCGCTGGGGCTGGTCGCGGTGGGCGTGGCGCTGCGCCCGCGGGCCCTGCTGCGTCGCGACGGCGCCGTCTGGACGGCCGGGCTGATCAAGCTGGTCCTGCTGCCGGGACTGGTGCTGGGCCTGGCCGTCCTGCTCGCCCTGCCCCCGGTGAGCCGCGACGTGGCGCTGCTGTTCGCCGCCCTGCCCACCGCCACCTCGGCCTATATCCTGGCCCGCCAGCTGGGCGGGGACGCCGACCTGATGGCGACCCTGATCACCGGCCAGACCCTGGCGGCCATGGTGACCCTGCCGCTCTGGCTGCGCCTGGCCGCGTAGCGTAATAAAAAACATTCTCGTTTTCATTGACAGCGGCGCGGCCGCTGCCCTATCTTGGCGCCATGGCGTCGACGAGGCGCCTTGCCTACCGGGGGGCCGCCGGCCTCCCGACAGGTTTCTCCTCCTCATTGCTAGTCACGGTCTTTTTCGCCGCCCCCCGGGCGGCGTTCTTTTTTGGTCGCGTGCAAGCGGCGCGGACAGGAAAGGATCGCATTTACGTTGACGCCACAAATGAGAATGATTTACTCTGCATGCATGGCGTTTGATGAGGCGCCAGCCCGGTCAGGACGCCGCCGGTGTCCTGCCCAGGTTTCTCCTCCTCATTGCTAGTCACGGTCTTTTCGCCGCCCCGTCCGGGGCGGCGTTCTTTTTTTGCGCGCCCGACGGCACCGCGGCGGGCCGGGCGGCACGGCGAATGCGGAACGGGGCGGTCGCGAGGGCCGCCGCCGGGACGGCTCAGTCCACGCGGCGGAAGATCAGGTCCCAGACCCCATGGCCGAGCTTCTCGCCGCGGCGCTCGAACTTGGTCAACGGGCGGAAGTCGGGACGCGGCACATAGGGGGCGGTCTCGGCGCCGGCGGTGTTGGCGTAGCCCGGGGCCTCGGCCATCACCTCGGCCATCCACTCGGCATAGGCCGCCCAGTCGGTGGCCATGTGCAGGGTGCCGCCGGGCTTGAGGCGGGTCCGCACCAGCTCGACGAAGGCCGGCTGGACGATGCGCCGCTTGTGGTGCTTCTTCTTCGGCCAGGGGTCCGGGAAGAACAGCTGCAGGGTGTCGAGGCTGCCCTCGGGCAGGCACCGCTCGAGCACCGCCAGCGCATCCTCGCGGTAGACCCGCAGGTTGGTCAGGCCCCGCTTGTCGGCCTCGTCGAGCAACTTGCCGACGCCGGGTGCGTGTACCTCGATGCCGATGAAGTCGGTATCGGGATGGGTCTCGGCCTGCTCGATCAGCGAGGCCCCCATGCCGAAGCCGACCTCCAGCACCACCGGAGCCCGGCGCCCGAACAGCGCCTCGAGGTCCTGGCGACCGTCGGCCAGGGTCAGCCCCAGCCGCGGCCAGACCTCCTCGAGGCCGCGGGTCTGGGCCGCGGTCATGCGCCCGGCGCGCAGCACATAGCTCTTGATGCCGCGGCGGTGCAGCGGCGCGTCGGGGCTCTCGGGCCCCGTGGTGGGGGCCTTGTCGGGGTGTTGCGGATCGTTCATGCGCGGCGTCGGGTCTCGTGGCGAAGTGGGAAGATCAGGCGTTGATGCGCCCGGCCAGCGGCGAGGACGGATCGGCGCCCTGGCGGCGCGGCATGCGCCCGGCCAGGAAGGCCTCGCGGCCGGCCTCGACCGCCCGGCGCATGGCGCTGGCCATCAGCACCGGCCGGCGGGCGTGGGCGATGGCGGAGTTGAGCAGCACCCCGTCGCAGCCCAGCTCCATGGCCTGGGCGGCCTCGGAGGCGGTGCCGATGCCGGCGTCCACCAGCACCGGCACGCCGGCCTGCTCGACGATCAGGCGGATGTTGTGCGGGTTCTGGATGCCGTGGCCGGAGCCGATCAGCGAGCCCAGCGGCATCACCGCGCAGCAGCCGATGCGTTCCAGCTCCCGGGCGACGATGGGGTCGTCGCTGGTATAGACCATGACGTCGAAGCCGTCGGCGACCAGGGTCTCGGCGGCGGCCAGGGTCTCCACCACGTTGGGGTAGAGGGTGGTGTCGTCGCCCAGCACCTCGAGCTTGACCAGGTTGTGGCCGTCGAGCAGCTCGCGGGCCAGGCGGCAGGTGCGCACCGCGTCCTGGGCCGTGTAGCAGCCGGCGGTATTGGGCAGCAGGGTATAGCGTTCCGGGGAGACGGCGTCGAGCAGGCTGGGCGCCGAGGCGTCCTGCCCCAGGTTGGTGCGGCGCACCGCGAAGGTCACCACCTCGGCCCCGCTGGCGGCGATGGCGTCGGCGGTCTCGTCGAAATCGCGATACTTGCCGGTGCCCACCAGCAGCCGCGAGGCGAACTCCCGGCCGGCGACGCGCAGCGGCGCGTCCTGGAAGAAATCGGTCATCTTGTTGTGCTCCTGTGGAAAGGGACCGGCGACGGGCGCTTCAACCGCCGCCGATGGCATGGACGATCTCCACCCGGTCGCCCTCGGCCAGGCGCGTCTCGCCATGGGCGCTCTTGGGCACGATCTCCTCGTTGACCTCCACGGCGATGCGCCGCCCGGCCAGGCCGAGGGTCTCGACCAGCTGGGCCACGGAGACGTCGGCGTCCAGGCTGCGAGCCTCGCCGTTGAGCTGGATCTGCATGGCATCCTCCGGGGCTGCGATTTCGCGGGCCCATATTGTAGCGCCTCGAGCCCCGCCCGGGTACGGTGAGCGCGACGCGACGACCGGAGGGACGAGATGCGGGATCGAGGCTGGTGGGTGACGGTGGCGCTGGGCGGCGCCCTGACGGTGATGGCCGGGGCCTTCGGCGCCCATGCCCTGGCGGATTCCCTGACGCCGCGCCTGATGGCGGCCTTCGAGACCGGGGTGCGCTACCAGGCCTGGCACCTGCTGGCGATGCTCGGCGTGCTGGCCTGGCGGGCCGCCCGTCCCCTGGCCGGCCAGCGCCTGGCGCTGGGCCTGTGGCTGGCCGGCATGGCGCTGTTCTCGGGATCGCTCTACGCCCTCGCGCTCAGCGGTCTGCGCGCCCTGGGCGCGATCACCCCGCTCGGCGGGCTGCTGCTGATCGGCGGCTGGCTGGCGCTGGCCGTTTGCGTACTCCGCGCCCCCAGCGGTGGCTCTGATCCTGGCTAGGGCGGGGTACAGGCGGCGGGCCAAGGGAAGCACTGAGAGCGAAGAGAGGCTGGTCGTCGCCGGAGCGCAGCAATAAATCCGTGTCTTCCCGAAACTCAGTCGCCGTCCGGCAAGACATAGGTCGCAGTGACCAGCGCCACCGGCGCGTCCTCGCCGGCGGAGAACAGCTGCACCTCGCCCACCGCCAGACGCCGGCCCAGCTTGAGCAGCCGGGCGTTGGCGAGCAGGTCCCGGTCGCCCCGCGGGCGGCGCAGGAAGCGACAGTGCAGGTCGCTGGTCACCGCCATGGGCTCGGGGCCGATCTGGGCCAGGATCGCCACGTAGAGGCAGACGTCGGCGAGCCCCATCAGGGTCGGCCCCGAGACGCTGGCCCCCGGCCGCAGGTGCTCGTCCTCGATGGCCAGGCTCATGGTGGCGCGCATCTCGTCGACGCCCTCGATGGTCCCCGAGCGCTGGGGGAAGACCTCGTCGAGGAAGTCCTCGATGGCGGCGGCGGTCATCACGGTCATGGGGCGCTCCCTGCTGTGGGCGATGGCCCCAAGATAGCCCAGCCGACCCGCCTCGCACAGTCGCCACGAGGGGCGAGGGGCGAGGGGCGAGGGGCGAGGAACAGTCTATGCCCTCGCCCCGAACCTCGGCCGCTTATCCCGCCTTGTGCACCGCCCGCCAGTGGTGCAGCAGCGGCTCGGTGTAGCCGGCGGGCTGCTCGAGCCCCTTGAAGATCAGGTCCGAGGCCGCCCGGAAGGCATGGGACGCCTCGAGGTCGTCGCTCATCGGCCGGTAGGCCGGATCGCCCGCGTTCTGGTCGTCCACCACCCGGGCCATGCGCGCCAGGGTCTCGCGGACCTGGTCGGCGCCCACCACGCCATGGTGCAGCCAGTTGGCCACGTGCTGGCTGGAGATCCGCAGGGTGGCGCGATCCTCCATCAGGCCCACGTCATGGATGTCCGGCACCTTGGAGCAACCCACGCCGTGCTCCACCCAGCGCACCACGTAGCCGAGGATGCCCTGGCAGTTGTTGTCGAGCTCCTGCTGGATCGCCTCGGCGAACCAGTCGGGGGACTCGGCCACCGGCACGGTGAGCAGGTCGTCGAGCACATCCGGCTCGCCCTGGCGTTCCAGCTCGCGCTGCACCTCGGCCACGCTGACTTGGTGGTAGTGCAGGGCATGCAGGGTGGCGGCGGTGGGCGAGGGCACCCAGGCGGTGTTGGCGCCGGCCCTGGGGTGGCCGATCTTCTGCTCGAGCATGGCCGCCATCAGGTCCGGCATGGCCCACATGCCCTTGCCGATCTGGGCATGGCCGCGCAGGCCGCAGGCCAGGCCCACCTGGACGTTGTTGTGCTCGTAGGCGCCGATCCAGGCGGTATGCTTCATGTCGCCCTTGCGCACCATGGGGCCGGCCTGCATGGCGGTGTGCATCTCGTCGCCGGTGCGGTCCAGGAAGCCGGTGTTGATGAACACCACCCGGGAGGTGGCCTCGTTGATGCAGGCCTTGAGGTTGGCGGAGGTGCGGCGCTCCTCGTCCATGATGCCCATCTTGAGGGTGTCCCGGGCCAGGCCCAGCAGGTCCTCGACGCGGCCGAACAGCTCGTTGGCGAAGGCGACTTCCCTGGGCCCGTGCATCTTCGGCTTGACGATGTAGACCGAGCCCTCGCGGGAGTTGCGGGCCTCGCCCGCGCCCTTCTGCAGGTCGCGCAGGGCGATCAGGGTGGTGACCACGCCATCGAGGATGCCCTCCGGCAGCTCGTTGCCCTCGGCGTCGAGCACCGCCGGGGTGGTCATCAGGTGGCCGACGTTGCGCACGAACAGCAGCGAGCGCCCCGGCAGGGTGACCTCGCCGCCGTCCGGCGCGGTCCAGGTGCGATCCGCGGCCAGGCGGCGGGTGAAGGTCTTGCCGCCCTTCTCGACCTGCTCCTCCAGGTCGCCCTTCATCAGGCCCAGCCAGTTGGCATAGACGCCGACCTTGTCCTCGGCGTCCACCGCGGCCACGGAGTCCTCGCAGTCCATGATCGCGGTCAGCGCCGACTCGACGACCACGTCCTTGACGCCGGCCGGGTCGGTCTTGCCGATGGGGTGACCGGCATCGATCTGGATCTCCAGGTGCAGGTCATGGTTGACCAGCAGGATGGCGGCGGGCGCGTCGGCCTCGCCCCGGTAGCCGACCAGCTTGCCGGGCTCCTTGAGGCCGGTCTCGCGGCCGCCCTCCAGGCTCACCACCAGGTGGCCGTCGCGCAGCGCATACTTCACCGCCTCGCGGTGGGAGCCGGTGGCCAGCGGCGCGGCGCGGTCCAGCACCCCGCGGGCATAGGCGATGACCTTCTCGGCGCGCCTGGGATTGAAGCTGTCGCCCTTCTCGGCGCCGTCGTCCTCGGCGATGGCATCGGTGCCGTAGAGGGCATCGTAGAGGCTGCCCCAGCGAGCGTTGGCGGCGTTGAGCGCATAGCGGGCGTTGTTGACCGGCACCACCAGCTGCGGGCCGGCCTGGACGGCGATCTCGCGGTCGACGTTGGCGGTGGTGACGCTCACCTCGGCCGGCGCCGGCTGCAGGTAGCCGATGCGTTCGAGGAAGGCGCGGTAGGCGGCCATGTCGCGCACCGGGCCGGGGTTCTCGCGGTGCCAGGCATCCAGCTCGGCCTGGAGGGCATCGCGCTCGGCGAGCAGTTCCCGGTTCTTCGGTGTCAGATCATGAAAGAGGGCGTCGACGCCGGCCCAGAATGCCTCGGGATCCACGCCACTGCCCGGCAGGGCCTGTTCGTTGATGAAGCGGTCCAGCTCGGCGGCCACCTGCAGGCGGTGACGGGTGATGCGTTGGGTCATGGGTCGTTCTCCTATGCATGGCGATCGGCGCTCCCCATGGCACCGAGCGGCCGGACAGGGAAAGGTGACTGCGTCATGACAATTTTGTGGAAAATGCTTCCACATGTAAACCCGAGCCCGGCGGCCACCCCCGCAGACTAGACCAAAAGAGGAGGCCGGGTAGTCCGGCGACAGGGTAGGCGCGAGGCTGGCGACCGCCGGGGCGGGACGCTAGCATGGGCGGCCACCGCGGAGGACTCGATGAGCGATTTCACCCCCCTTCAGGCCCTGGGCCCCATCGCCCCGGCCGATCCGGCCGGCGGACCGCTGGACGGCTATCTCGGCCACTACGGCCTGGCGCCGCTGCTCGCCGAACACGTCGGCCTGCACGTGGGGTACGTGGATGCCCAGGGCTTCCGCCTGTGGACCCAGGTCTGGCGGCCGACGGTGCCACGGGGCACCGTCTTCGTCGTCCACGGCTACTACGATCACCTGGGCCTCTACCGCCACCTGCTGGAATGCCTGCTCGACCGGGGCTGGCAGGTGGTGCTCTGGGACCTGCCCGGCCATGGCCTGTCCAGCGGCGAACGCGCCACCATCGACGACTTCGACGAGTACGGCGCCTGCCTGCGCGGCCTCCAGGCGCACCTCGCCGACGACGGCCTGGCGCCCGGCCCCTGGCTGGGCATCGGCCAGAGCACCGGCGCGGCGATCCTCGCCACCGACGCCCTGCGCCGGGGGGACGACGGCCACTGGGCGGGGCTGGCCCTGCTGGCGCCGCTGGTGCGCCCCTGGGGCTGGTCCCAGTCGAGCTGGCTGCACCGCCTGCTGGGACCCTTCGTGCGCTCGCTGCCCCGCCGCTTCCGCGAGAACTCCACCGACGCCGACTTCGCCGCCTTCCTCCGCGAGGCCGACCCCCTGCAGCCGGATCGCCTGGCCATCCAGTGGGTGGACGCCATGCGCCGCTGGATGCCGCAGCTGCTCGCCCTGCCGGCCAACCCCCTGCCGACCCTGATCCTGCAGGGTGAGCGGGACCTGACGGTGGACTGGCAATGGAACCTGGACGTGCTGGCCCGCAAGTTCCCCAATGCCGAGATCCACCGTCACCCCGAGGCCCGCCACCACCTGGTCAACGAGGCCGAGCCCATCCGCCGCAGCCTGTTCCGGGAACTCGAACGCTTCATCGCCGGTCTGGAGGACAGCCTCGACCCGTCCGCCACCCGGAGCCCGCCCCGATCATGATCCCCCGACCGCTGGCCCCGCTGCTGCTCGCCCTGCTGCTCGCCGCCTGCGCCGCCGCCCCCGAGCGCCCCCAGACGGTGCGCCAGGCGCTGTTCGGCCTGGGCGAGCGCGCCGCGGAGCGGGTCGTCGCGGCGCCGCCCCTGCCGCGGCCGCTGACCGAGCAGGTGCTGCTGCTGGCGCGCCCCGAGGTCGACGCCGAGCTCGATATCGGCGGGGAGCGCCTGCTGGAGAGCCTGACCCGCGCCCTGCTCGGCCGCGCGCCGGGCCCCCAGGTGCTGGACTGGCAGCCGGCCCTGTCCCGGGACGCCGGCGCCAATCAGTGGCGCCTGGACAGCCGGCTGCTCGCCACCGGCCCGCGGCTGACGCTCAGCGACCGCACCCTGCTGCCCTACCGCCTGCAGCTGACGCTGCGCCGCCCGGGCCAGGCGACGCCCCTCTGGCAGGCCCGGATCGACGGCGCCCTGGACGCCACCGCTCTCTGAGCCGCCCTCACCCCCCGCGCAGCAACCGGTCCAGCTGGCGATAGCCGATGGCCTCGATCAGCTGCTCCCGGCCGGGCCGCGGCTCGCCGGCCAGGTCGGCGAGGGTCAGCGCCACCCGCAGGACCCGATGGAAGGCGCGAGCCGACAGCTGCAGCCGCTCCAGCACCCCGGCCAACCAGGCCCGATCCGTCGCCTCCAGGGCACAGGCAGCCTCCAGCGCCCGGCCGGCCAGGTGGGCATTGAGCGCGCCGCGCGCCCGCTGGCGCGCCCGGGCCGCCAGCACTCGTTCGCGCACCGCCGCCGAGGGCTCCCCGGCCTCCCGGGACGTCATCTGTGCCGGCGGCAGCGCCGGCACCTCCACCTGCAGGTCGATGCGATCCAGCAGCGGGCCGGAGAGTCGCGCCTGGTAGCGCTGGATCTGGGCGGCGGTGCAGTGACAGGCCTGGCGGGGGTCGCCCAGGTGGCCGCAGGGGCAGGGGTTCATGGCCGCCACCAGCTGGAAGCGCGCCGGGTAGCGACGCTCGTGGCTGGCCCGGGCGATATGGATGGCGCCGGACTCCATGGGCTCGCGCATCACCTCCAGCACCTGGCGGGAGAACTCGGGCAGCTCGTCGAGGAACAGCACCCCGAGGTGGGCCAGCGAGATCTCCCCGGGACGCGGTCGCGACCCGCCGCCCACCAGGGCCACGGCGCTGGCGGTATGATGGGGCGCGCGGAAGGGGCGCCGCCCCCAGTGCTCGGCGATCGGCAGCCCGGAGACCGAGCGCACGGCGGCCACCTCCAGGGCCTCGTCCTCGCTCAGCGGCGGCAGGATGCCGGGCAGGCGACTGGCCAGCATGGTCTTGCCGGTCCCCGGCGGCCCGGCCAGCAGCAGGTTATGGCCACCGGCGGCGGCGACCTCGAGGGCCCGCCGCGCCTGGTGCTGGCCGCGGACGTCCCCCAGGTCGTCGCCCGCCGGCGGTGGCGCCGCGGGTCGCGCCGCATCGAGGGGCGCGATGGGCGCCTGGCCCAGCAGGTGGGCCACCACCTCGAGCAGGTGGTCGGCGGGCAGCACCTCGAGCTCGCCGGCCAGCGCCGCCTCCTCGGCATTGGCGCGGGGCACGATCAGCCGACGGCCGGCACGCCGGGTGGCCATCGCCATGGGCAGCACGCCGGGCAGCGGCCGCAGGGCGCCGTCCAGGGCGAGTTCGCCGACGCACTCGAACTCGGCCAGGGCCTCCGGCGGGATCTGCCCCGAGGCCGCCAGCAGCCCCAGGGCGATGGGCAGGTCGAAGCGTCCGCCGTCCTTGGGCAGGTCGGCGGGCGCCAGGTTGAGGGTGATGCGGCGCAGCGGGAAGTCGAAGCCGGCATTGACCAGGGCGCTGCGCACCCGCTCGCGGCTCTCCTTCACCGCCGCCTCGGGCAGCCCGACCAGGGTCATGCCGGGCAGGCCGTTGGCCAGGTGGACTTCCACCAGCACCTCGGGCGCCTCCAGGCCGAGGCCCGCCCGGGTGCGCACGATCGACAGGGTCATCGGCGGTCCCTCGCGCATTGCCTGTCCTCAGGCTAGTCCAGCGCGACGGGGACCGCCCGGGGCCTCAGCGGTCGGTCTCGCCGGCCCCGGCGTCCTCCTCCGGCGCGGCCGCGTCGCGACCCTCGACCGGGGGCGTCGCCTCGGCGGCGACCGGCGGCCGCCCGGCCTCGTCACGGGACGCCTCCAGGGCCGCCTCCAGGGCGGCGACCTGCTGCTCCAGGGCCTCGACACGCCCGCGGGTGCGCTGCAGCACGTCCATCAGGATGTCGAAGTCCTCCCGGGACACCAGCTCCAGGCGGTCGAAGGCGCCGCGCACCACCTGCTGGATGCCCTTCTGCACCTCTTCCGGCGCCTGGGAGGCGCCCTGCAGGCGCTCACCGATCTGCTGAGCCAGGCGGCCGATGCGGTCTTGGCTGACCATGTTGTCTCTCCTGAGCGGTCTGGGGTGGCTGACGACAAGGATACGCAAGGCATCCGCCGGGCGCATTCCCCACGCTCGCCCCCGAATGGCGCATCGCGCGCCGATCTCGGCACCGAAACGGTGCAGCCCGCCTGGCGGGGCGCGCACCAGGACGCGCCACCCCTTGCGTGGACCTTCCCCCAAGCACATGAGCTGCAAGGCTTCTTCACGAGACTGGCACGCTTTGCGCAATGCCATGGCAGACATGCACCGCGCGGTTCACCCCGCGCCCACCCAACAGGGGAGATCCGGGATGAAGCTGATCACCGCCATCATCAAGCCCTTCAAGCTCGACGACGTGCGCGAGGCGCTCGCCGACAACGGCGTGCAGGGCATCACCGTCACCGAGGTCAAGGGCTTCGGGCGCCAGAAGGGCCACACCGAGCTCTATCGCGGGGCCGAGTACGTGGTCGATTTCCTGCCCAAGGTCAAGGTCGAGATCGCCGTGGACGACGGCCGCCTCGACACCGTGCTGGACGCCATCTGCAGCGCCGCCAACAGCGGCAAGATCGGCGACGGCAAGGTCTTCGTGACCGCGCTGGAAGACGTCATCCGCATCCGCACCGGCGAGCGCGGCGGCGACGCCGTCTGAGCCGACCGTTTCTCCCTCACCCTGGAGTGACTGCCATGAACGAGATAACCGAGCTGAGCTACGCGCTCGACACCTTCTACTTCCTGATCTGCGGCGTCCTGGTGATGTGGATGGCCGCCGGCTTCTCGATGCTCGAGGCCGGCCTGGTGCGGTCCAAGAACACCGCCGAGATCCTGACCAAGAACATCGCGCTGTTCGCCGTCGCCTGCACCATGTACCTGCTGCTGGGCTACTACCTGATGTACTCCGGGGCCGCGGGCGGCATCCTGCCCAACCTGGGCTTCCTGCTGGGCGACGAGAACACCGTGGCCGCGGTGACCGCCGGCGGCGAGGACGCGCCCTACTACTCCATGCGCGCCGACTTCTTCTTCCAGGTGGTGTTCGTGGCCACCGCCATGTCCATCGTCTCCGGGGCCGTGGCCGAGCGCATGAAGCTGTGGGCCTTCCTGGCCTTCGCCGTGGTGATGACCGGGGTCATCTACCCGGTCTCCGGCTACTGGACCTGGGGCGGCGGCTGGCTGGCCGAGGTCGGCTTCTCCGACTATGCCGGCTCCGGCATCGTGCACATGGCCGGGGCGGCCGCGGCGCTGGCCGGCGTGCTGGTGCTCGGCCCGCGCAAGGGCAAGTACGGCAAGGACGGCAGCGTCTTCGCCATCCCCGGCGCCAACCTGCCGCTGGCGACCCTAGGCACCTTCATCCTGTGGATGGGCTGGTTCGGCTTCAACGGCGGCTCCGAGCTGAAGGTGTCCGACGTGAGCTCCGCCAACAACATGGCCCAGGTGCTGGTGAACACCAACGCCGCCGCCGCCGGCGGGGTGATCGCCGCGCTGATCCTGGCCAAGGCCTGGTTCCGCAAGGCCGACCTGACCATGGCCCTCAACGGCGCCATCGCCGGCCTGGTGTCCATCACCGCCGACCCGCTGTCGCCCGGCGCCCTGGGCGCCACCCTGATCGGCGCCGTGGGCGGCCTGCTGGTGGTGGTGGCCATCGTCGGCCTGGACAAGCTCAAGCTCGACGATCCGGTCGGCGCCATCTCCGCCCACGGCGTGGCCGGCATCTGGGGCGTGCTGGCGGTACCGCTGACCAACGACGGCGCCTCCTTCGGTGCCCAGCTCATCGGCATCCTCGGCATCTTCGCCTGGGTCTTCGCCGCCAGCCTGGCCGTGTGGCTGGTCATCAAGGCGATCATGGGGGTGCGCGTCAGCGAGGAAGAGGAGTACGAGGGCGTGGACCTGGCCGAGTGCGGGCTCGAGGCCTACCCCGAGTTCACCGTCTCCAAGGTCCACGGCGGCGGCTCGGGCCGCTCCCGCGCCGAGCCCAGCGGCCAGGCACGCCCGCTGGCGCCGCGTACCGAGTGACGCCCTGCCCCTTCCCGTCCGGGCCCCGTTCGCGGGGCCCTTTTTTCTTCCCCCCGCCGGAGGTGTATGCTCTGGCCCCATACCCTCTGGATGGCGCGGCGTCGCCATCGGACACGGACCACGCGAGGACATGACCATGAAACTGGTGACCGCCATCATCAAGCCGTTCAAGCTCGACGACGTACGCGAATCCCTTTCGGAGATCGGCGTCCAGGGCATCACCGTCACCGAGGTCAAGGGCTTCGGACGCCAGAAGGGCCACACCGAGCTCTACCGCGGGGCCGAGTACGTGGTCGACTTCCTGCCCAAGGTGAAGCTCGAGGTCGCGGTGGATGACGCCATGGCCGAGCAGGTCATCGACGCCATCACCCAGGTGGCCAACACCGGCAAGATCGGCGACGGCAAGATCTTCGTCACCGCCCTGGAGCAGGTGATCCGCATCCGCACCGGCGAGACGGACAAGGACGCGGTCTAAGGCGCGAGGCGCGAGGCGCGAGGCGCGAGGCGCGAGGCGCGAGGCGCGAGGCGCGAGGCGCGAGGCGCGAGATAGCATCAGCTCGCGCCCCGACAGGTCAACACCCCTGCAGCCAGGCTGCAGGGGTGTTTTTCTTCCCTCTTCAAGCTTCCAGACGCGAAGCGCCGCTCTTCGAACTTATGGCTTGCTGCTCCCGGCGACGCCGCGCCGCAGGCACAAAAAAGCCGGCCCGAGGGCCGGCAAGGGCAGGCCATACGGCCTGCAACAAGCTGGGTCAAAAAGGGATCGCCTCAGAAGTGGAACTGGGCGCTGGCCATCACGCGGCTGGCGTCCACCTCCTCGCCGCTGACCTTCTCCAGGTCGATGTACTGGTACTCGGCGCCCACCGTCATGCGGTCGTTGACGTCCCAGATCAGGTTGACATGGGAGAACTGCACGGTGTCCGCCATGCCCTGGAAGGCCGGGGCGTCATCCGCCAGGTCCTGCTCGACCCGGGAGGTGCCGATGGAGCTCGACCAGCTGGCGTTCCAGCGATGGTCCAGGGAGAGGCCGACGCTCTGCAGGTCGACGGCCTCGAGATCGCCGTCGGCCGCCAGGTAGGCATCCGGCGCACGGAACTTGGCGCCGGACGCCGGCACGTAGTCCAGGTACCCGCCCAGGCCGCTGCCGGCCATCAGGTTGCCCTTGAGGGTGGTGCTGCCGCCCAGCGGCAGGGCCCCCTGGGCGGCGATGCCGAAGCCGGTGGTGCTCTCGTCCTGGCCATTCAGCTCGGAGTTGGTGGAGAACTGGCGAACCACGCCGGAGATGCCGAAGCTGCGCTTGTACTGGTAGCGCAGGGTCAGGTCGGGCAGCTCGGAGCCTTCGTCGACCGCACCACCCGGGCCCAGGTCGGAGATCGAGGACTCGGGGTTCTCGAGGGCCACGGCGAAGGTGTTGGGGCCCGCCTGGTGGGTGTAGCGCACCTGCTCGGGACGCCCGGTGGCGTAGCCGATGGGCCCGCCCAGCTTGAGGATGCGCGGAGTCCCCAGGAAGTGCATGAAGTTGGTCCAGGTCTGGCCGGCCAGGAAGCCGTTGTATTCGCCGTAGGCGTGGCGCAGGTTGAACTTGTTGTCCGGGGCGAAGTGACCTTCCAGGTAGGTGCGCAGCACCTCGTCGCCGAAGCGGGTCTGGGTGCGGAAGTTCAGCCGCGACTCCTGGGCGGTGAAGGTCGTCTTGCCGTCGGTGGCAGTGCTCTCATTGGCTGTAGTCTTCGGGTTATCCTCGCGGCCGACCGCCAGCGCATCGGTGATCTCGCCCAGGTCGTAGTCGAAGTCGTGGATGGCGTCGAACTTGACGTAGCCGCCGAAGGCCACGTCGGTGTTGGTGCCGGGGATGTTGAAGGTGCTGCGGTGGTTCCAGGGCGCGCCGACGCGGCTCGGCTCGCCGGTCACCACCGGCTCGCCGGCGGGGACGACATCGAAGGCATGGGAACTTTGGGCCGCAAGCAGGCCTGCCGGCAGCAGTGCCAGCATCAGGGTCTTTCTGGAATGCATGATGATCTCTCTTAAGTCGTTATTATGAACGGAAAGGCACGGGATTATTGTTCTGATTCAACGTCTCTCGATGGTTCCTAGCGCCTCCTCTCGTCTGCATGGCTGGGAGAGGCGCCACCGGGGGAGGTCGGCGACGCCCGGGAGAGCGGATGGCCTCTCAGTAGAGGGTCTTCTGGGGCGGGCCGGCGAACTTGAGCTCGCCGACGCTGGCCATGTCCACCTCGACCACCGCCGGACCGTCCTGGCCGACGGCCTCGACGAGCACGGCCTGGAAGTCGTCGCCCCGGCCAACCTTCCAGCGCGGCAGGACCAGGGCGTCGGCCATGGCCTGGAAGTCCGGCGTATGCAGGTCGTTGTAGTACTGCCGGCCCTCGAAGTACTTGTCCTGGATGCCGCGCATCACGCCGTAGCCGCCGTCGTTCATCACCACCAGGGTCATGTCCGCACGCTCCTGGGCCAGGGTGGCCATCTCGCCGACCATCAGCATCAGGCCGCCGTCGCCGACCACGGTCACCACCTTGCGGCCCTCGGCCCCCACCGCGCAGCCGATGCCGGTGGCCAGGCCCTGGCCGATGGCGCCGGCCAGGGAGTGGATGTTGGTCAGCGGGCGCTCGATGGGCAGCAGGCGGCTGCCCCAGGTGCTGCCGGAGACGGTGATGTCGCGCACGAAGATGCCGTCCTCGGGCAGCGCCGCGCGGATCGCGTCGGAGAGCTTGGCGTACTCGCCGACCTGGCCGCGCAGGGCCTGCTCGGCGGCCTCGACGGCCTGGGCGACGTCGCGATCGACCTCCGCGTCGGGGCGTCGCTTGCCTTCGAGGCGGTCGGCCAGACGCGCGAGGACATCACCGCACTCGCCGCACAGGAAGGCGTCGGCCGAATAGTTGCGGTGGGCCGCGGCCGGGTCGACGTCGATCTGCACCAGCGGACGCGGCAACGCCACCGAGTAGGTGCGGGTCTCGTTGCTGCGCAGCCGTGAGCCGGCCACCAGCATCAGGTCGCTGCGACCGAACAGCTCCTCCACCGCCGGGGCGCTGTGGAAGGCGCGCAGGCTGCGCGGATGGCTGTCGGGCAGCACGCCCCGGGCGTGGGTGCTGGAGACCACCGGAATGCCGGCATCCGCCAGGCGGCGCACGGCGTCGCCGGCCTCCAGGCAGCCGCCGCCGATCCACAGCACCGGCCGCTCGGCGGCCAGGACGCGCTCGGCCAGGGCGTCGATCTCGGCCTCGCCGACCCGGGCCGGGGCGGCGGGCTCGGCGGGTGCCGTCTCGACCCACTCGACGGAACTCGCCTGGATGTCGATAGGGATCTCCAGGCTGACCGGGCCCCGCGGCAGGGTCATCGCGTCCTGGATGGCGCGGTGCAGCAGCGGCACCACCTGCTCGGGGGTGCAGGCTCGGTAGGCGCGCTTGGAGCAGGCCTGCAGGAAGCCCATCTGGTCGCGGGTCTCGTGGATGAAGCCGGCGTCGCGATCCAGGTAGGCCTTCTCGACCTGGCCGGTGATGTGCAGCAGCGGGGTGCCGGCGTTGAGCGCCTCGAGCATGGCGCCCACGGCGTTGCCCGCGCCGGCGCCGGTACTGGTCAGGGCCACGCCGAGGCCCCCCACCCGGGTATGGCCGTCGGCCATGGTCACGGCGCCGGCCTCGCCGCGGGACGGCACGAAGCGTACCCGCTCGCGCTGGCCGATGGCGTCGGCGATCGGCAGGTTATGGATGGAGATCACCCCGTACACGGCCGAGACCGCGTAGGCTTCCAGGGTACGGGCGACGGCTTCGCCCACGGTGATGGTCGTCATGGTTCGGTTCCTCTGTGACCGTGGGCGCTCAGTCGCACCAGTTCATGGGGGCGGCGTCGAGCCCCAGGTACAGGCTCTTCTGCTGCATGTAGGCCTGGATGCCCTGGCGGCCCTTCTCGCGGCCCAGGCCGCTCTCCTTGTAACCGCCGAAGGGCGTCGAGATGGAGAACTTCTTGTAGGTGTTGATCCACACCGTGCCGGCCTCGAGCTTGCCGGCCAGCCGAAGGGCGCGGCGGTAGTCCGAGGTCCAGATCCCGGCCGCCAGGCCGTAGACGTTGTCGTTGGCCAGGCCGACCAGCGCGTCCTCGTCATCGAAGGGCAGCGCCACCAGCACCGGGCCGAAGATCTCCTCCTGGCAGACCGCGCTGTCGTGGGCCAGGCCGTCGATCAGGGTCGGCGGGTAGAAGCTGCCCGCGGCCAGCTCGCCCTGGGTGGGAATCTCGCCGCCGCAACGGATGCGGCCGCCCTGCTCCCGGGCCTGCTCGACGTAGGCCGCCACGCCGTCGCGGTGGCCCTCGTTGATCAGCGGGCCCAGGTGGACGCCGGGGGTCTCCGGATGTCCCACGCGCAGGCCACGGGCGATCTCCTCGAGGCGGTCCATGACCTCGTCGTAGCGGCTGCGGTGAATGAACAGCCGCGAGCCGGCGATGCAGGCCTGGCCGGCGGAGCTGAAGATGCCGTAGGCCACGCCCTTGACCGCCTGCTCCAGGTCGGCGTCCTCGCAGATGATGGTCGGCGACTTGCCGCCCAGCTCGAGCGAGGTGCCGATCAGCTTGTCGGCGGCCACGTGGGCCAGGTGGCGGCCGGTGTTGGTGCCGCCGGTGAAGGAGATCTTGCGCACCTTGGGGTGGCGCACCAGGGCCTCGCCGATCACGCTGCCGCGACCCGGCAGCACGCTGAGCAGGCCCTTGGGCAGCCCGGCCTCCTCGAACAGCTCGCCGAGCTTGAGGGCCATCAACGGGGTGGCCTCGGCGGGCTTGAGCACCACGGCGTTGCCGCCGGCCAGCGCCGGGGCGACCTTCTGCATCTCGCTGGCGATCGGCGAGTTCCAGGGCGTGATGGCGGCGATCACCCCGAGCGGCTCGTACTGGCTCAGGGTCATGAAGTCGGCGTTGCGCTGGGTGGGCAGCTCGCCCTCCAGGGTCTCGCAGGCCGCCGCGAAGTAGCGGGCGGTGCCGGCGGCGCTGGCCACCAGGCCACGGGCCTCGGCCAGGGGCTTGCCGTTGTCCCGAGTCTGCAGGGCGGCGAGCTCCTCGCTGCGCTCGCGGATCAGGTCGCTGACGCGATACAGCACCTCGGCCCGCTCGTGGGGCAGGCGGTCGCGCCAGGCCGGCGCGCGCCAGGCCGCGTCGGCGGCCTCGACCGCCTCCTCGACGTCCTCGAGGCCCGCGGCCTGGAGTTCGGCATTGATCGAGCCGTCGGCGGGGAAGCGCGACACCATGGGGTCGCCGCGTCCCTCGCGCCATTCACCGGCGATGAAGATCTTCTGAGTCATCTGGTGCACCTCCCTTAGAACGAGACCGGCTCGAGCGCCTGGCGACAGGCGCGCACCACCGAGAGGGCGGCGAGGGTCGAGGTCTTGGGGTTGCTTTCCAGGGGAAGGCCGTTGAGCTCGATGGTGAACTCGCCGAAGCGTCCCTTGGCGTGGATGCGGTGGGTGTTGCGGGTGGTGCCCGGGTCGACGATCAGTTGGACCCGGGTGTCGCGCATGCCCACGCCGGCCAGGGCGATGGTGGCGGCGACGTTGGAGTTGGCCGGGAAGAGGCGCGCGGCCTCGCCGGCATCGCCCTCGAAGAACACCGTCTTCTCGGTGACCGCGTCCAGGTCGATGAGCTGCTCGGCGTGGCTGCCCTTCCAGCTGCGCGGCGCCTTGCAGGCCTCGTAGGTGACCTCGTCCAGGCCACCCTCCCGGGCCGCCGCCAGGCCGTCCATGCCGGCCACGGCGCCGGACAGCAGCTGCATCCGGCCGCCGCCCTCCCGGGCCGCGGTGGCCAGACGCTCATAGAGGGCCTCGTCGGCCAGGGCGCCGGTGGCCACCACCGCCAGGGTCAGACCGCGGCGCAGCACCGCCTCGCCGTGCTCGGCCAGCCCGGGCTGGCCGGCGCATTCCACCACCAGGTCCGGGGTCTCCTCGCAGGCGTCGATGGAGGTGAGCACCTCGGCCCGGCCGGCCAGGCGGTCGCGGGTCGCCGGGGCATAGGCCTCCGGCACCACCACCCAGGCCAGTTCCATGCCCTCGGGGAGCAGTCGGTGCACCTCGGTGCCCATGGCGCCGTAGCCGATCATCAGGAGTCGTTTCGTCATGGGGATTCTCCGTTGTCTTTTCTTAGAGGTGGCGGTTGAAGCCACCGGAGACATCCAGGGCGGCGCCGGTGGTGAAGGAAGCCATCGGGGAGGCGAGGAAGACCAGGGCACGCGCCGGCTCCTGCGGGCGCCCCAGGCGGCCCATGGGGATGCCGCGCTTGGCGGCGATGGCGCCGATCCACTCCTCCCAGGTCTGGGACGGGTCGTCGCGCTGCTCGAAGCGTCGACGCCACTGCCCGGACTCGACCATGCCCAGCAGGATGGAGTTGACCCGGATGCCGTCACCGATCAGCTCGTGGGACAGCGAGTGAGTCATGTTGAGCAGGGCGGCCCGGGCCGCCGAGGTGGCGATCATGTGCGGTTCCGGCTGCAGCGCCAGGAGCGAGTTGACGCAGGTCAGCGAGCCGATCTCGGAAGCCGCCAGCTGCTCGCGGAAGGCCGTGAGCGGGTTGATCACGCCGAACAGCTTGAGGTTGGCCTCGGACAGCCAGGCCTCCCGCGGGGTGTCGTCGAAGTGGGCCACATAGCCCTGGCCGGCGTTGGCGATCAGCATGTCGGCGCCCCCGAAGCGATCACGCACCGCATCGGCGAAGGCCGCGCAGGACGCCTCGTCGAGCACGTCGCAGGTCTCGGCCAGCAGCTCCGCGGCGGGGAACTCCTCGACCAGCGCGGCGCGGGCCGACTCGAGACGCTCGGGATTGCGGCCGCACAGCGCCACCCGGGCGCCGTGGGTCAGCAGCAGGCGCACGGTCTCGAGGCCGATCCCCGAGGAGCCGCCGGTGACCACCGCCACCCGGTCTTCGATCATAAAACTCATGGTGTCGTCCTCTTTCGGGTCCCGGTGGAGGCCGCCAGCAGCGGCCGGGCGAAGGCCTCGACGGCCTCGGCGAAGGCCTCGGGGGCGTCGATGTAGCTGGCATGGCCGGCCCGCGGGATGTCGCGGTAGGGCAGCCCCAGCCGCTCGGCCAGGGCTCGGCAGGCCTCGGGGGGGGTGATGGCGTCCTCGTCGCCGCACAGCACCGTGGCCGGCACCGGCAGGCCCTCGGGCAGGTAGGCCTCCAGGGCATCGTTGGCCAGCATCCAGCTGGCCTGGGCGAAGCCCTCGACGTGGAGGCGGCGCATGCCCTCGCGCACCCGGGCGATGTCGGCCTCGTCGGCGCCCTCGCGCAGCAGCCGCGGCGCCCGGGCCGCGGCGTAGGCGTCATGGCCCTGCTCGGCGAGCATCGTCCAGCGGCTGCGATAGACGCTGTCGCGCTTGGCCTCGTCGGCGTCGCGGTAGCCCAGCGCCGGGTCGGCCAGGACCACCCCGGCCAGCCGCTCGGGTCGACGGGCCGCGTAGGCGCTGGCCATCATCGCGCCCAGGGAGTGGCCGACCAGCACGCAGCGCTCGATGCCCAGGGCGTCCAGCCAGGCGTCCAGGCGGGCCGCATAGTCCGCCGCCCTGGGCTCGGCCTGGGCCAGCGGCTGGCTCTCGCCGTAGCCCGGGGCGTCCCAGGCCAGCATCCGGTAGCCGGCCAGCAACGGCGCCACCGGCGCCCAGGAGGCCGCCCCGGAGCTGATGCCGTGCAGCAGCACGATGGCCGGCCCCTCGCCGCTCTCGCGGTAGGCCTGGCGGCCGGCGTCGAGCGTCAGGTGCTTGGGGGTCATGGCCTCACCACTCATCCGTCGCGCTTGACCTTGGACAGCGGGTGATCGTCCGGATAGGTCGGGATCTGCGGCCTGGGCGTGCCCAGCATCACGCACATCAGGGCCTCTTCCTCGCTCTCGTTGAGCAGGCCGCGATAGATGCCCGGCGGCACGGAGATCACGTCGCGCTCCTTGAGCACGGTCTCGGTGTAGTTGTCGCCGTCCTTGATGAACAGGCGGATGCGGCCCTTGAGGACGAAGAAGACCTCCTCGACGTCGTCATGGACATGCAGCGGGCCCTCGCACTTGGACGGCAGCACCATGGTCGAGAAGGTGAAGTGCTCGGCCGGGATGGTGTTGACGTCGTTGGCCACGCCGGTGGCGCCGGTGCCGATGTAGCGCATCTGGGCGCGGCGGTACTTGGGATCGTAATCGGCCTGGAACTTGAGGGCGTTCCAGTCGTACTTGCGGCCCTCGAAACGGGCGATACGGGACTCGATCCAGTCCTCGAAGGACAGGTCGTCGGGCTTGCTCCAGGTAGCGAACTGTTCGGACATGGTGTCTCTCCTCGGGATCGCGCTTGGCTGTCGGTGGCGGGGAGGCCTCGTTGCGAGGGCCGGCCGGCGACCGGATTCAGGACGAGGGGTCCCCGTGCCGGCCGCCCGGGGGCGACCGGCCTCGATGGTGAAGCTTGGGTTCTCCTGGGGCGGCCGGGCCTCCCGGCCGCGGCTCAGGCGTCGGCCTTCTTCTGGCGCCGGGTCTCGGCGTCGATGCCGCCCTCGATGGCCCACTCGGTGAAGGACTCCAGGGAGTGCTGCATCTTCCGGGGCTCCCAGGCCTCGGTCAGGTAGTCCTCGTTGGTGTAGTACTCGAAGGCCCCGCCCAGGGGGCTGTTGACGTACCAGAAGTAGGCCGAGGAAATCGGGTGGCGACCCGGGCCCAGGAAGGTGCTCCACTTCCGCCGGTTCATGGCCAGCCCGCCGCCGATCACCTCGTGGATGTCGCGCACCGTGAAGGCCACGTGGTTGAGCCCCGCGCCGCGGTGCGGCAGCTTGAGCAGGAAGAGGTTGTGGTGGCCGCCGCGCACCTGCATGCGCAGGAAGACGGCGCGGTCGATGTAGCGATCGGAGACCGAGAAGCCCAGCAGCTCGCGATAGAAGCGCTCGCTGGCCTCCAGGTCGTCGACGAAGAAGACCGCGTGGCCGATGCTGGCCGGGGTGGCCCGCTCGTAGACCGGGCTCGGCTGGTCGACGCGCTTCATGTCACCCCACTGGTTGATGGGCGTGACCTCCAGCTCGACCTCGCGCAGCGCCGTCGGGCGGATGCGCACGGCCAGCCCGTTGGGGTCCCGGCACTCCAGGCTGTCGCCGTGGTCGACGTAGCCGGGCTGGTCGCGCAGGCGCTCGCGCAGCTCGTCCAGGGCGGCGGCGTCCGCCACGCCCCAGGTCATGCGGCGCAGGGTCGAGCCCTCCTCGAAGGCCTCGGGCAGCGCCGGGTCGTCGATGGCGCGGACCACCAGGCGGGCGCCGTTGAGCGCCTCGAAGGTGGCGCCCCGGTCGTCCTCGTCGACCTTGGTCAGGCCGAAGTCCTCGGCGAACCGCTTGCCCGCCGCGACGTCCTCGGCGCCGAATTCCAGTTCTTCGATACCCACGATACTCATATCGGTCTCCTGCTAGACGTGACCTCGACCGTCACGCGTTTCGACTTCACGGACACAAAGGCTCCCCGTTCGCGAAGCGAGCGCATCGCGACAGTCTCGTTGCCGTGTCTGGTTGGGCCGGGCGCGGACTAGGCGGGCGCCCGGCGGCTAGGTTCAGCTGGCGTTCATCACATCTGGCTCCGCCCCCCGGCGTGCCCCTGGTAGCCCAACAGGTTGGAGATGGTGTCGGCGGCCTCGGCCACGTGGACCCGCAGGCGATCGCGATCCTCCGCGGGGATCTCGTGCACCGGCACCATGATGCTGACCACCCCCTCGATCTCGCCGTCGTGGTTGTACAGCGGGTAGACGATCGAGGAGATGCCGAACTGGAAGTAGGACTCGGCGATCACGTAGCCGCGCCGGCGGTCCTCCTGGACGAGCGCCCAGAGCGCCTCGCGGTCGGCGGGGGCGCCGGGCTCGTTGTCCGGCAGGCTCTCCTCGGGATAGAGGGCCTCGAACTCCTCGCGGCTCAGGTCGGTCAGCAGCACCCGTCCCAGGGAGGTGCGGTGCACCGGCAGCCGGGTGCCCACGCTGACGCGACGCACGGTGGCGTTGGCGGCGCTGACCCGGGCCACGTAGATGACGTCGCGGCCGTCGCGGATGGCGATGTGGCTCGAGCAGCCGGTCTTGTCGCGCAGCGACTCGATCACCGGCTGGCCGACCTGGACCACGTCCAGGGAGGCGACGTACTCGAAGCCCAGGCGCAGCACGTTGACCCCCAGGGAATACAGGCCGGTGGAGGGGTGGCGCCGAATGAAGCCCATGTACTCCAGGGTCTGGATGGCCCGATAGGCCGTGGCCTTGGGGATGTCGACGCGCTTGACGATCTCGGCAAAACTCATCTCCCGATGGCTGCGGCTCAGCTCCATCAGGATGATCAGGCCGCGCTCCAGGCCCGGGATCAGGTACTTGCGTGCATCCTTCTCGGTGTCGCTCATCGCGTCATCGCCTCTTGGTGTCGGGTCGGTATCCGCGCCGGTGATCGGGCTCCTCGTGGAGCCGGTGGCGCCCTTGCGCCCAAGATACCGGATCGGGACCCGGGAGCCGATTCGCCGTCCGGCTCCTGGCGACTCTCCCGAGCCGCTCACTTCAAATATAAAACTTTATTTCTTATTTGATACCACTTGAAGATAGTCTCCGAAACGGCCTTTGTCAAGGCTTGTTTCCCCTCGCCTGATCGCAATATAAGACATTGATAAAAAAGAGATTAATCGCAGAGATGACGCCCGAGCTCGAGGCCGGGACCGGCCTCCGGCACCGGGCGGAAGGCTAGGCCCGCGCCGTCGCCGACAGCCGCCGGTCGCGCAGCTCGGCCATGCGCCGCGCCAGGGCCTCCAGCAGCGCCGCCTTGTCGTCACGATGCGCCGGGTCGTCCCAGAGGTTGCGGGTCTCGTGGGGATCTTCCGTCAGCCGGTAGAGCTCCCCCCCGGCGACGCCCTCGAAGAGGCTCAGCCGCCAGTCCTCGGTGACCAGGGTGGTGATGCCCGTCTCGGCATCGCCGTCCCGGAACACCTGGATGCCGGCGTCCTCGATGAGCACCGGCGCCGCCGGGCGCGAGGCATCGAAGAGATCGCGGCCCTGCATGCCGATGGGCGTCTTCAGCCCCGCCCGCTGCAGCAGGGTCGGGGCCAGGTCGATGGCGCTGCCCAGCCGGTCCGAGACGCGGCCGCCCGGCTCGCGGGCCCGGGGGTCGCGCCAGATCAGCGGCACCCGCACCAGGCTCCGGAAGTGCAGGCCGAGCTTGAGCACGCTGCCGTGGTCGCCCATGTAGTCGCCATGGTCGGAGGTGAAGGCCACCACGGTGTCCTCGGCCAGCCCCCGGGCCTCGAGACGGGCCAGCACCTCGCCCACGGCGTCGTCGATCATCGAGATGCTGCCGTAGTTGAGGGCGATGATCTCGCGGAGCTGACGCTCGGGGAGCGTCAGCGGCCAGTGGCTGCCCGGCTCGGCCCGCCCCCAGCGATAGGCCGCCAGCGCCGAGGCCGGCAGCCCGGGGATGGCCTCGACGGGGCAGCCGGCGTTGGGCGGCAGCACCACCTCGTCCGGGTCGTACATCGACCAGTAGCGCCCGGGCGGAGTGAAGGGATGGTGCGGATCGGGGAAGGAGACCACCAGCACGAAGGGCGTGTCGGCGTCCTGATCGTCGAGGAAGTCGCACGCCTGCTCGGCCACGTAGGCGGTCGGATAGTCGTCCTCGGGCAGGGCCGTTCGCCAGCACTGGGGCGCAGAGACGGTCGCGTCGGGCAGGGCGTTGGCCGGGCCGCGCAGGCCGTCGGGGTCGGCCTGCCGGCTGCGCAGCCAGGCGGTGTAGTGCCCCTCGACCTCATCGCCGTGGCCGATGCACAGCCGCACGTGATCGAAGCCGTAGTAGGGCGTGGGCAGCTCGCGGTCCGGGTTCTCGACCCAGCGCCGGCGCACCTCCCCGCCGTAGGCCTCACCGTCTCGCTGGCGGCGCAGGCTGTGGCTCAGCGCCTCGGGCAGCGCCTCGCCGCGGCCGCCCTGATGCCGCTCGGGGGCCGGGATGTCGGTGACGTTCTGGAAGTGCGCCTTGCCGATGTAGCCGGTGCGATAGCCGGAGGCGCGCAGCACATCGGCGAAGGTGAGGCTGTCCAGGTCCAGGGGAATGCCGTTCTGGCGCACGCCGTTCACCGACGGCTGCTGGCCGGTGACCAGGCAGGCCCGGTTGGGCTGGCAGATCGGCGTGGCCACGTGGAACCGCGTGAAGCGCACGCCCTCGGCGGCCAGGCGGTCCAGGTGCGGCGTGCGCACGGTGGGATCGCCGTAGCAGCCCAGGTGATCCGCCCGTTGCTGGTCGGTGATGAAAAGCACGAAGCTGGGTCGCCGCATGAGGTCTCCTGCACCGCAGGGAAGCGTCGCCCCGGCGGCGCGCGCCGGGGCGGGAGGATCAGTCGAACATCAGCCCGACCGGCCAGGTAACGATCTCGGGGAAGATGAAGACGATGGCGATGGCCAGGAAGTCGCAGATCAGGAAGGGCACCGCCGCCTTGTAGATGCTGCCCATGCGGGTGCCCTGGGGGGCCACGGCCTTCATCACGAACAGCGCGGCGCCCAGCGGCGGCGAGGTTGAGCCGGTCTCGATGGCGATCAGGAAGAGCACGGCGAACCACAGGGGATCGAAGCCGAACTGCTCCACCACCGGCACGAAGATCGGCAGGGTGATCATCATGATCGGCAGCGGCCCCATGAACATCCCCAGCAGCACCACCGTGAGCACCATGGCCAGCACGATGGTCTTGTCGTCGAACGGCAGGCCGAGCACGGCATCCATCAGGCCGAAGGTGGCGCCGGTGAAGGACAGCAGCTGGGTGAAGGCGATGGCCCCGGCCACGATCAGCAGCACCATCACCGAGATGCCGGCGCTCTCGAACATCGAGCTCTTGAAGATGTCCAGGCTCAGGCGACGCTTGACCAAGGCCAGCGCCACCGTGGCCACGGCGCCGGAGGCCGCCGCCTCGGTGGGCGTGGCCAGGCCCAGGAAGATCACCCCGACCACGGCGAAGACGATGATGCCGATGGGCAGGATGTTACGCGCCCCGGCCTCCAGCTTGACGCGCATCGGCGTGGGTGCGACGTCGAAGGACGGCGCCACGTCCGGCTGCAGGGTGCAGCGGCCGAGGATGTAGGCGGTATAGAGCACCGCCATCAGCAGACCCGGCAGGATGATGGCGATCAGCAGCCGGCCGATGGGCAGCTCCGCCACCACCCCCAGCACCACGGCCAGCGAGCTCGGCGGGATCATGATCGCCAGGCCGGCGGAGCCCAGTATCGGGCCCAGGGTCATGGGCTTCTGGTAGCCCCGCTTCTCCATCTCCGGCACCAGGCTGGAGCCCAGCAGGGCGATGGAGCCCATGCTGTTGCCGGTCAGGGTGGAGAAGAGCACGCCGCCGCCCACGGCCATGAAGGCCAGGCGACCGCGCAGCTTGCCGAACCACTTGTCCAGGGTATCCAGCAGGTCGTTGGCGATGCCGGAACGGAACATCACCTCGCCCATGATCATGAACATAGCGATGGGCACCAGGGTGAAGCTGGTCAGCGCGCCGGTGGTGTTGATCACCAGCTGTTCGACGCCGGACATGCCACCCAGCAGCAGGTAGGCACCCACCAGGTTGACGACCAGGAAGGCGAACGCCACCGGCATGCCGAGCATCATCAGCAGCAGGAGCGGTCCCATGATCAGGAGCAGCGTTAGCCACCAATCCATATCAGCCTCCAGGGGAGAGTGTTGTCGTTGCGCGAGCCGCGCGGCTCAGCGCTTGAAACTGTCGAGGGTCTGCGCCGCGAACTGGATCGCAAGCAGCAGCATGCCAAGGGGAAAGACCATGGTGATCAGGTAGCTCGGCGGGCGCATCAGGGTGGTCTCGCGCATGCCGTACTCGAACTGGTCCAGGGTCACCAGGCCGCCGACCCAGGCACAGTAGCCGCAGGCGACCGCCCCCAGGGCGCACATCAGGGCGCTCAGAACACGACGCGGCAGGTCCGGCAGCGCATCGGTGACGATGTCGATGGCCACGTGGCGATGTTTCTCGAGCAGATAGGGCGCGCCGAGGAAGGTCATGTAGAGCAGCGAATATTCGCTGAGCTCGATGACCCAGACCAGGGACTTGTCGAAGATCAGCCGCGAGAGGATCTCCATGAACACCAGGCCGGTGGCGGCCACCAGCACCAGTCCGGCCAGCCAGGCGAGCCACAGGTTGAGGCGGCTGACGCCGCGCATGAACACGGAAGACGACGATTGCTTGACGGTCAGGGAGTCATCCATAGCGAAGGCCCCGGGGAATGAATGGGGCCCGGCGCCCGGAGGCGGGCACCGGGGGATGGGCGAGGATCAGTCGACCAGCATGGCCTTGAGCTCGGCGTGCAGCTCCGGCTCCACGTCCTCGGCGAGCTTGTCCCAGGCCGCCTCGATGGCGGTGGCGACGTACTCGTCGGCGTCCTCGCCGGTGAGCTTGACCTCCTGGAAGCCGGCCTCGTCCATCTGCGCGTAGCCGGTGTCGATGACCTCTTGCCAGCTCTGGTCGATCTGCGGTGCCAGCTCCTCGCGCAGGTAGGCCTGGACGCGGTCGCGCAGGTCTTCGGGCAGCTCGCTCCAGACCTCCGGATTGACCAGGACGTTGAAGCCGGCCCGATAGTAGGGCGGGGTGATGTAGTGGTTGACCACGTCCTCGAACTGGTCGACCCAGCCGATGTTGCTCTGGGCGAAGCCGTCGATGACGCCGCGCTCCATGGCGGTGTAGATCTCGCCCATGGGCAGCACCAGCGGCTCGGCCCCTAGGGCCTCGACGAAGGGCAGGATGGTCGGGAAGACGCGGATGCGCTTGCCAGCGATGTCATCCAGGCCGGTCACCTCCTCCTTGAAGAACAGGAAGAACTTGACGGGACTGGCCGGGATCTCGCCGAGGAAGTGCAGGCCGCGTTCGGCGTGGACCTCGGTCATGCGCGCCAGGTAATCGGTCTCGGCGATCTCCTCGTAGGTCTTGAAGGAGAGGTTGGAGGCAGTCGCCGACGGCACCAGGCCGGAGTAGTAGCTGGGGCTGGTCAGCGCCATGTCGATGGAGCCGTTGCGCACCGCATCAGCCAGGCGGAAGGGCGGCATCACCTCGGGACCGCCACGCCAGTTGATCTCCAGCTCGCCATCGAACTCCTCGTTGATGGCGGCGACGAACTGCTCGAAGCCGTGGGAGACGACCACCGTCTTGGGGGTGAAGGAAATGGCGTTGAGCTTGATCTCTTCGGCGTGGGCGGCGGTGGCCGCGCCGATGAGGGACAGGCCCACCAGGGACTGGGTCAGGAGCTGCTTGGTCATATCGGGGTTTCCTCGAGTGTTGTTATTGCAGTTCATGAGTATGGCGAAGTGCGCTGGGACACGACGTCAGGGCAGCTCCTTGCCCCAGGCATCGTAGCCGTAGACCCAGTCGGCATTGCCCTCGCCCTTGAGCCAGTCGTTGGCCCGGGAGCCGCGCTGCACCTGGGCGGTGCGCGGCTTGCGGGCCTCCTCGTAGCGCTCCAGGGCGGCGGACAGGCCGGCGCGATCGACGCCCTCCAGGCAGCGGGACAGCACCACCGCATCCTCGATGGCCATGCAGGCGCCCTGGGCCATGAAGGGCACCATGGGATGGGCGGCGTCGCCGAGCAGGGTGGCGTGGCCCGCCGACCATTGCGGCATGGGCTCGCGCACGTAGAGCGCCGACTTGGTCACGCTGTCGCAGGCGGCCAGCAGGGCCTGGACGTCGGGATGGAAGTCCTTGTAGACCCGGCGCAGTTCCTCGACGTCGCCGGGCAGGGTCCAGGACTCCTCCCGCCAGTCGTCCTGGGCGGTGGTGGCGAAGACGAAGACCTCCTCGCCGCGGGTCAGGGGGAAGACCACCACCTGGACGTCCGGGCTCGGGCCCCACCACTTGGTGAGGGCGTCCAGGTTCTCCACCTCCGGCACCGAACTGCGCGGCACCACGGCCCGGTAGGAGACCAGGCCGGTGAACTCGGGATGATCCTCGCCGAACAGTTCGCGGCGAACGGCGGAGTGGATGCCGTCGCCGCCGATCACCAGGTCGACCTCCTCGCTGGTGCCGTCGGCGAAGTGGATGCGCATGGGCTCGCCCTGCTCGACCCGCTCGGCCTGCTTGCCCAGGCGGATGGCCTCCTCGGGCAGGGCGTTCTCCAGCGCCTGGAGCAGGTCGCCGCGGTGGATCGTCAGCTGGGGGGCGCCGTAGCGCTGTTCGGCGGCCTCGCTCATGGGCAGCCGCGAGGTCTCCTCGCCGGTGTCCCAGGTGCGGCTGATGCGATGGGTGGGGCGCGCCGCGGTCTCGCGCAGCACCTCGCCCACGCCCAGGCGATCCAGGGCCCGCACGGCGTTGGGCGTCAGGTTGACGTCCGCGCCGATGCGCAGGAACTGCTTGGCGCGTTCGAAGACAATGGCCTCGTGCCCCTGTTGACGCAGCGCCAGGGCCGCACACAGGCCGCCGACGCCCCCACCGCAGATACCGATCTTCAGGCTTGTCATGTTCACACCTTTGTTGCCGTCCAAGACCGCGGGATCCGCCCGCATCATATTTGAAACTTTGTTTATTATTTGATGCTAGCAATGTAGGTCGCCCTTGCGACGTTGTCAAACCTCTCGTCGGCCCTTTCGGCCGACGGGCGGAAGAGGCCTGCCAGAACAATCCACTAGCTATAGGCAAGAGACTACTGAAATAACGAGCGGCCGGGCTCGCCGAGGCGGGAGGCATAAAAAAGGGCAGCGCGGGCAGGCAAGGCCTGTCCCGGACGCTGCCGAAAAGGAAGAACGCGGGGTGAGGGGGTCAGCGTAACTGCATCAGGTTGTAATTCGGATCGCCCAGGGCCTGGGGGTCCAGCATGCGCTCGGCGGCCAGCCAGCGCTTGCCGAGCTTGATCGCCCGGGGCTGATCGAAGGCCACCATCTGCACCAGGCGATTGTCGTCGTCCAGGTAGAAGAACACCGGCCCCTGGGGATCCTGGCGCACCACGCAATGCAGCTCGCCGTGCGGCACCCCGAGGATCTGGATGTTGACGCCGTGCTGGTCGGACCACAGCCAGGCCGGCTCGTCGTAGTGCGCCTCCTTGCCGAGCATGGCGTCGGCCACCACCCGGGCCTGGTTCTGGGCATAGGCCCAGGACTGCAGGCAGAGCCCCAGGTGCGGATGCTGGGAGACGTCGCCGGCGGCGAAGATCTTCGGGTCGGAGGTATGCCCGGCGGCATCGACGATGATGCCCTGCTCGGTGCGCAGCCCGGCGTCGCGGGCCAGCTCCAGGTTGATCTCGACGCCGACGCCCACCACCACCAGGTCGTAGGGCTCATGGGCCTGGCCGTCGGCGGTGACCGTCACCCGACCGTCGTCCTCCTCGCTCAGCCGGATGTCCTGGCGGTTCAGCTCCAGGCCCACGCCGTGACGCTCGTGGAGTTCGCGGATCGCCTCGGCCACCTCGGGCCCCACGCTGCGACCGCAGAGTGCCGGCGCGCGCTCGAAGACGTCCACCTCCACGCCCAGCTTGCGCGCGCTGGAGGCCACCTCGAGGCCGATCCAGCCGCCGCCGATGATGCCGACGCGCCGGCTCTCCTCGAGTCGGGTCTTGAGCCGGTTGGCGTCGTCCCAGGTGCGCAGGGTCATGACGTTGGCGATATCCGACCACTCGGCCACCGGCATGCGCGGCCGGCTGCCGGTGGCGATCAGCAGCCGGTCATAGGGCAGGCGCTCGCCGTCGTCGAGCACCACCTCGCCGGCCTCGCGGTCGATCTCCACGGCGCGGTGGGGGCGTCGCCAGTCGATGTCGAGGGATGCCTGAGTGTTCTCGGGGAAGAGCCTCGGCAGGGGATCGCTGTCGGTGACCACGCCCTTGGAGAGGGGGGGGCGTTCGTAGAAGTCGTGGGGCTCGTCGGCGACCACCGTCAGGCGGCCCTCGAAGCCCTCGCCGCGCAGCGCCTTGCAGGCGTAGCCGCCGGCCTGGCCGCCGCCGATCACCACGATGCGCTGGATATCAGTTGCCATGTTCGCCGCTCCTCAGTTGAAGACGAAGCCACCGTTGATCGGGATCACCTGACCGGTGACGAACTTCGCCCAGTCCGACAGCAGGTAGAGGATGGTGCCGTCCACGTCGTCGGGCTGCTGTTCGCGTTTCAGGGCACGCCCCTGGGCGTAGAAGTCGTAGCGCTCCTGGGGGACGTACTCGGTGGCCTCGCAGCGGGTCAGGCCCGGGGCCACGGCGTTGACGCAGATCTCGCGCTCGCCGAGCTCGCTGGCCATGGCGCGGGTCATGGAGATCACCGCCCCCTTGCTGGCCACGTAGGCCATCAGCCTGGGGGCGCCCCACAGGGCGGTGTCCGAGGCCAGGTTGACCACCCGGCCGCCGCCGGCGGCCTCGAGCAACGGCACGGCGGCCCGGGTCATCAGCCACAGGCCCCGCACGTTGACCGTCATCACCCGGTCCCAGAGGGCCATGTCGTAGTCCATCATGGTCTCGCCACCGACGCCGGTGGCGATGGCGGCGTTGTTGACCAGCCCGTCCAGGGGGCCGCCCTCGGCGATCCCCGCCATGCCCGCCTCGATGGAGGCGGGATCGGCCTGGTCGATGACCCGGGCCTCCACCTCGACGCCGCGCTCGCGCAGCGCCTGGGCGGTGGTCTCCAGTTCCTCGGCGAGGATGTCGCTGAGTACCAGGCGCGCGCCCTCGGCGGCGGCGGCCTCGGCGACGCTACGCCCCAGGCCCCGGGCGGCACCGGTCACCAGGATGCGCTTGCCGGAAAGCATCTGAGCCATCTCAGGCCGCCTTCTGGCGCTCGGCCAGCTGCTTCTTGGCCATCTTGAGCATCACCCGGCGCAGCCGCGACAGACCCACGTCGTGCTGGTAGAGGTTCTCGTGGTGCCGGGCGTCGGGGGCCAGGTTCTCGAGGATGATGCGATCCTGCTCCAGGACGTCCCAGTGCAGCTGCTCGAGCTTGGTGCGGTAGAAGAAGCGCCACACCTGACGCTGCCAGCCGTCGACCTTGCGCACCCGCCAGAAGAACACCCGGGTGTTCTCCTTGTCCTCGGGCACGGCCATGCCGACGATCCAGAAGGGGCCGCCGGGGCCGAAGCGCGGCTGGTAGGGAATCGACAGGCGCAGCCAGAGCGCGCCGGTGTTGCCGTACTCCACCCAGTCGAAGTTGACGCCGGTCTGGCCGGTCTTCTTGAAGATGAAGCCGCTCTCGGTGGGCTCGAGCACCATCTCGGCCTGGCGGTCGCCCTCGGCCATGGAGTGGGAGTCGGCATGCAGGTAGGTGCCGTGCATGGGGTCCATGACGTTGTCGACGGCGTACTGGTAGTTGCACTTCCAGGTGGCGGTGCACAGGAAGTGGCCGTAGGTCTCGCCGTCGGTCAGCTGCTCGGGCAGCTCGAGCTCGCTGGGCGCCTCGTCCGGGGTGGTGCCGAAGTAGACGAAGATGGCGCCGTGGGCTTCCTGGATGGGATAGCGGCGCACGCAGGCCTGGCCGACCAGCGGGCTGTTGCTGATGGCGGGCACGTCGCAGACCTCGCCCTCGCCGTTGACCTCGACGCCGTGATACCAGCAGGCCAGGCGGTCGCCCAGGTTCCAGCCCTTGGACAGGCGGGCCCCACGGTGGGGGCAGCGGTCCTCGACGGCATGCAGGGTGCCGTCGTAGCCGCGCCACAGCACCAGGTTCTCGCCCAGACGGGTGATGCCCAGCGGATTGCTGCCGACCTCCCAGCTGGCGGCCACGGGGTACCAGAGGGAACGCAGCCCGGTGTCCAGGTAGTCCTGAACGGCGGTGTCGACGGAGGATGCACTAGTCATGACTCGACCTCGTTGTGGTTGGTACGAAGAGGTGGACGGGGGCTCACTGCCCCAGGACCGCGATTTCCTGGAGGAAACTTTCCCGTGTCCAGGGCTCGCCGTTGCGGTCGTGACGGTCGCGGGCATTGAGCCCCTCGACCAGTGCATCCAGCTCGGTCACGCCCTCGGCGAAGACCTCCTCGAGGGCCTCCACCAGCTCCAGCTCGAAGGGCCCCGGCACGCCCGCACGGGTCTGCCAGACGGGATTCGCGAAGCCGCCGGGGACCTCGATGTGCCCCTGGCCGGGCTCGCTGGAGGGGATGATGCGCTGCCAGGTCTTGAGTTGGGGGTTGTAGTCTTGCTGGGCCATGGTTCAGCTCTCCTCGCTCATCTGGAGTTGCACCTCGTCGTCGATGATCCGTACCGGATAGACGTGGAGGTCGCGATCGGCGGGCTCGCGCAGACACTTGCCGGTCTTGATGTCGAAGGTGGCCTCGTGCAGCGGGCACTCGACCTGGCCGTCCTCGACGAAGCCCTGGGACAGCAGGGCATAGGCGTGGGGGCAGACGTCCTCGAGGGCGTAGTACTCGCCGTCGAGGACGTAGACGCCGACCTCCTTGTCGTCGACCTTGGCGGAATAGGGGAAGTCTTCCTGTACCTGGTCGGTCTTGCAGACGGTGGTCCAACTCATGACGCGGTCCTCATCGGTCGGGGAATGGGGGCCTCCCTGTCATCTCATATAAGAGACGACGTTTGTTATTTGATCCTTCGGAGCGTCAGTATAGGCAGGCCGTCGCGCCTGTCAAATACTATATAGTATTAAGCGCACAAAGCAGCGTCGCACTACCCAAAGGATAGACACGACTAGCGTTGGTCGGTGCGCAGGGAGAGGCGGTAGTCGTTGGCGGGAATATGCATGATCTGCCAGGCGACGGTGGTGTCGTCGGCCAGGCGATAGAGGGTCTCGAGGCGGATCCCGGCGGGCGGCTCATCGGTGCGCTCGGGGAGCATGACCCTGGCCGCCGCCTTGGGCAATCGCACCAGGCGGACCCGGTTCTCGGCGTGGTCGACGGTCACCCGGCTCCGCGCCTCGAGCAGCGGCAGCACGCTCTCGTGCTCCAGGGCCTCGGCCTCCACCTCGAGCAGAGGGGCCGCGAGGTCGGCCCGGAGGTAGATCTCGGTATGGCAGTCGAAGGCACCGTCGATGCGGTCCTGGCGCACCAGGCGCACGTAACCGGCCGAACAGGCTCCCAGCACCTCGCTCCAGGGCCCCTGGCGATGGAGGCGCTCGCGCTTGAGCAAGCGAATGAAGACCATGCGGACCCGGGTGCCGTCGGGGCGCAGGAAGCCGAAGGCCGGGGTGGTGATCTCGCGGCGGTGATCACCGCCGGCGACGAAGGTGCCCAGTCGCCGCTGGCGATACAGCTCGCCGCTCTCCACCAGGTCGCGCAGCGCCTTCTGCACGGTGCCCAGGCTCAGCGGCAGGGCGGCGGCCAGCTCCTGCTCGGTGGGCAGCCGGGCCCCTTCCGGCAGCCGCCCCTCGACGATCAGCTCGATGATCGCATCCCGCATGCACAGGTACTTGGGGGACCTGGGGGACCGTTCAAGGTGCTTGGTGATGCGATCGACCAGCAGGGACAGCACGGCAACGCCTTGTACGGGACATGAAGGCAGGGATTCTAGCAGGCCCGGCCAGAAGCTCGAAGCTCGAAGCTCGAAGCTCGAAGCTCGAAGCTCGAAGCTCGAAGCTCGAAGCTCGAAGCTCGAAGCTCGAAGCAGCAGGCTGAGCTCCACCCAATAAACGTCAAACCCTCCGAGGTGCTGCCTCGGAGGGTTGTTCTTCCAGCTTCCGGCTTATTTTTCGACGAACGCCCGCTCGATCACGTAGTCGCCGGGCTCGCCCATGCGCGGCGAGATGTTGAAGCCGAGCTCGTCGAGCAGGGCGCTGGTGTCATCGAGCATCGCCGGGCTGCCGCAGATCATGGCGCGATCCTGCTTGGGATCCAGGGCCGGCAGGCCGGTGTCCTCGGTCAGCTTGCCGCTGCGGATATGATCGGTGAGGCGACCCATGGTGTGGAACTCCTCCCGGGTCACGGTGGGGTAGTAGACCAGCTTCTCGCTGATCTCCTCGCCCAGGTACTCGTGGGCCGGAAGCTCCTTGGTGATGAAGTCGGCGTAGGCCAGCTCGCTGACGGTGCGCACACCGTGCACCAGCACGATCTTCTCGAAGCGCTCGTAGGCCTCGGGGTCCTGGATCAGGCTCATGAAGGGCGCCAGGCCGGTGCCGGTGGACAGCAGGTAGAGGTTGCGCCCCGGCAGCAGGTCGTCGGTGACCAGGGTGCCGGTGGGCTTGCGGCTGACCATGATCTGGTCGCCGACCTTCAGGTGCTGCAGGCGCGAAGTCAGCGGGCCGTCCGGCACCTTGATGCTGAAGAACTCCAGGTGGTCCTCGTAGTTGGGGCTGGCGATGGAATAGGCCCGCATCAGCGGCTTGCCGTCCACCTCGAGGCCGATCATCACGAACTGGCCGTTCTTGAAGCGCAGGCTGCGCTCGCGGGTGGTAGTGAAGCTGAACAGCGAATCGTTCCAGTGATGGACGCTAAGGACTTCTTCCTGGGCGAACTTGCTCATGCCGGCTCCTGTATATTCTCGAAACGCATAGTAGGGCGGAAACTTCTTTGCAGGGAATTCTAAGAGAGGCGACAATATCTGTTAAATGGGTTGTGTGGATAAAGCTTATCTACAATCCAGATAACAAAGCCCGGAGCTCGCCCCCCATGCGCTATACCCTGCGCCAGCTCGAGGTGTTCGTGGCCGTCGCCCAGCACGAGAGCGTCTCCCATGCCGCCCGCGCCCTGTCGCTGTCCCAGTCCGCCGCCAGCACCGCCCTGGCCGAGCTGGAGCGCCAGTTCGACTGCCGCCTGCTCGACCGTATCGGCAAGCGCCTCAAGCTCAACGCCCTGGGCTTCCAGCTGCTGCCCAAGGCGGTCGCCCTGCTCGATCGCGCGGAGGAGATCGAGGGGCTGCTGCGCGGCCAGCAGGGCATCGGCACCCTGGACGTGGGCGCCACCCTGACCATCGGTAACTATCTGGCCACCCTGCTGATCAGCGACTTCATGCAGCAGCACCCGGGCAGCCGCATCCGCCTGCAGGTGCGCAACACCCGCACCATCATCGAGGGCGTGCGCCACCACGAGCTGGACCTCGGGCTGATCGAGGGGCAGTGCGAGGACGAGGACGTGATCACCCAGCCCTGGGTGGAGGACGAGCTGGCGGTATTCTGCGCGCCGTATCACCCGCTGGCCGGCCAGGGGCCGGTGGAGCTCGACCGCCTGCTGCGCGAGGCCTGGATCATGCGCGAGGAGGGATCCGGCACCCGGCTGACCCTGGAACAGGCCGCCCGGCACCGGCGGGGACGCTTCAATACCCTGCTCGAGCTGGAGCACACCGAGGGCATCAAGCGCGCCGTGGAGTCCGGGCTGGGGATCGGCTGCGTGTCACGGCTGGCGCTACGCGACGCCTTCCGCCGCGGCAGCCTGGTGGCGATCCCCACCCCGGAGCTGGACCTGAGCCGTCAGTTCGCCTTCATCTGGCATCGCCACAAGTACCTGGCGCCCGGCATGCGCGAGTTCCTCAAGCTATGCCGGCAGATGACCGAAGGCATCCGGCGCAGCGACCAGATCGACCTGCCGCCCCATGCCTGAGGCGGCACGCCTCAGGCGGGTTCGGCGAGGCGCTGGCGGCCGGCCGGCAACGCCGCGGCCGGCGACGCCTCGGCCTGCTGACCGAGGGTGAAACCGCCCACGGCCTCGGCCAGCCGGTCGGACTGCTCCTTGAGCTGTTCGGCGGCGGTGGTGGACTCCTCCACCAGGGCGGCGTTCTGCTGGGTCATGCGGTCGAGCTCGCTGACCGCCACGTTGACCTGGCCGATGCCCTCGCTCTGCTCGCCGGTGGCGGCGGTGATCTCGCCCAGCACGTCGGTCACGCGGGTCACGCTCTCGACGATCTCTTCCATGGTCTCGCCGGCCGCGCGCACCTGGGCCGCGCCCTCCTCGGTGCGCTCCACCGAGGTGTCGATCAGCCCCTTGATCTGCTTGGCCGCCTCCGCCGAGCGGCTGGCCAGCTGACGCACCTCGCCGGCCACCACCGCGAAGCCGCGACCCTGCTCGCCGGCCCGGGCCGCCTCCACCGAGGCGTTGAGCGCCAGCAGGTTGGTCTGGAAGGCGATGCTGTCCATCATGGTCACGATCTCGCCGATCTGCCGCGAGGAGTCGCTGATGCCGTCCATGGTGGCCACCACCTGACCGACCGCCTCGCCGCCGCGCCGCGCCACCTCGTTGGCCGACTCGGCCAGGCCGTTGGCCTGCCGGGAGGACTCGGCGGTGTGCTCCACGGTGCTGGTGATCTCCTCCATGGAGGCCGAGGTCTGCTGCAGGCTGGAGGCCGCGTTCTCGGTGCGCCGGGAGAGATCCTGGCCGCCCTGGGCGATCTCGGTGGCCGCCACGTGCACGGACTCGCTGCTGTCGCGGATGGTCAGCATCACCGACTCCATGCGCGACACGAAGCGATTGAAGGCATTGGCGATCTGCGCCACCTCGTCGCTGCCGTCCTCCGGCAGCCGCCGCGTCAGGTCGCCCTGGCCGCTGGCCACGTTCTCCATGGCGTCCCGCGCGGCCAGCAGCCGGCGGAAGACCACCTTGAGCAGCAGCCCGAGCAGCAGGGCCGCGCCCAGGCCGACCAGCACCAGGGTGATCGCCGAGGCGCTCATGATGCCGCGCAGCCCGGCGGTCGCCTCGTGCTCGTCCAGGGCCACCACCAGTTGCCAGTCGGTGCCCTCGATGCCGTTGCCCAGCAGCAGCTTGTCGGCGCCGGCCAGCTCCGCCGGCAGCGGCGAGGCGGCGCCGGTCAGCTCGGCCAGGGCGGCGGCGGACAGCGTCGGGGAGAGCTCGCTCACCGGCGCCAGGCTCATCTCGGGATCGGGATGCGCCACCAGGGTGCCGTCGGCGGTCGCCAGGAAGGCCAGGCTCGAGGGCGTCGGCGCGATCTGGTCGACGATGTCGATGATGGCGTCGAGGGCCACGTCGCCGCCGGCCACCGCCACCAGGTCGCCGTCGCGGTAGAAGGGCGCGGCGAAGGTCACCACCAGCTTGTCGGAGGTGGCGTCCGCGTAGGGCGCGGTGACCACCACCTCGCCGGCTTCCGCGGCCTGCCGATACCAGGGCCGCTCGCGGGGATCATAGCCTTCCGGGGTCTCGCTGGCCGAGAAGACGACCCCGCCCCGGGTGTCGGCGATGTAGGTGTTCATGAAGTCACCGGAGACCCGCAGCTGCTCCAGGGCGGGCATGGGCGCATCGCTGGTGGCGACGGGCTCCAGGGCCGCGAGCATGCCGGCCCGGGCATCGACCCACTCCTCGATGGCCTGGGCGTTGCCGTGGGCCACGGCCTCCAGGTTGCGGGTGATCTGGTCGTCGTTGTGGGACTCGACGGTGAAGTAGCTGGCCGCGCCGTTGATAAGCAACGCCACGGCGATCACCACCAGGGTGGCGATCAGGATTCGCAGTCGCAGGGATGTCAGCATGGTCACTCTCGTGGATGGGGAGTTCGTCGTGGGCGCAGCTCCCGGGTGCCAGGCGCTGGCTCGACTGCGGCTATCGGCCGTGCCGGCCGGAACTTGAACCGCCCCCGCGTCACGCGGCTTTCAAGAAGGCCCCGTCCTGGCCGATGATGGGCATGACGATCCCTTTCCACCCCAGGCCACGACAGGACGCATGAGCGACCAGCAGCTTCCCCAGGAATATCCCGCCTCCCTCAAGGTGGTCGGCGTCGGCGGCGGCGGCGGCAACGCCATCCGTCACCTGCTGGACACCACCGAGCTGGACGGCATCGACGCCATCGCCGTGAACACCGACCGCCAGGCGCTGGAGACCCTGCCCCAGTCGACCGCCCTGGCCATCGGCGGGGGCACCACCCGGGGCCTCGGCGCCGGCGCCGACCCCGAGGCCGGACGACGGGCCGCCGAGGAAGGCCGCGACGCCCTGCGCGCCCGGCTGGCCGGCACCGACATGCTGTTCCTGATGGCCGGCATGGGCGGCGGCACCGGCAGCGGCGCCACCCCGGTGGTGGCCGACCTGGCCCGGGAGATGGGCCTGCTGACGGTGGCCGTGGTCACCCGCCCCTTCGGCTTCGAGGGAGCCCGTCGCCGGCGCACCGCCGACGCCGCCATCGAGGCGCTCCATGGACGGGTGGACTGCCTGGTGGTGGTGCCCAACGATCGCCTGCTGCCCGCCCTGGGCCCCGGCGCCTCGATGATGCGGGCCTTCGCGGCGGTCAACGACGTGCTACGCGAGGCGGTGACCGGCATCGCCGAGGTCATCACCCGCCCGGGCATGATCAACATCGACTTCGCCGACGTGGCGGCGGTGATGCGCCGCCCCGGCCGGGCGCGCATCGGCAGCGGCGAGGGCGCCGGCGAGGAGCGGGCCCGCCAGGCCGTGCAGGCGGCGGTGGAACACCCCCTGCTCGAGGCCACCGACCTGGCCGAGGCCGCCGGCGTGCTGGTCAGCGTCACCGCCGGCGCGGACCTCGGCCTCGCCGACTTCGACGAAATCGGCCGCCGGGTCGCCGAATTCGCCGGCGAGGACGCCATGCTGGTGGTCGGCACGGCCCTGGATCCCGCCCTGGAGGGCCGCCTGCGGGTCTCGATCGTGGCCACCGGGTTGGAGGTGGCCCGCGAGGCCTCGCCGCTCCCTCGCGCCCCGTCCCGGGAGGCGCCGCCGGACGGCCCGCCGGCCGGCGACCGGGACTGGCTGGATCTCGACGACTTCCTCAAACGACTGCGACGCTAGCCGCCCGCCGGGCCCGCTCAGCGCACCGTCTGCGGCTCCCGAAGGTAGCGCTCCTCGAAGGCCTCGGCGCCCGCCGGGCGGCCGGTGAGGAAGCCCTGGATCAGGGTGACGTGGTAGGCCCGCAGGGCCTCGAGCTGCTCCGGCGTCTCGACGCCCTCGGCCACCACCCGCAGGCCCAGCTCGCGGGCCAGGCCGGTCACCGCGGCGAGGATGGCGCCGCTGCCCCGGGACTGCCCCAGCCCGCGGACGAAGCTGCGATCGATCTTGAGGGTGGTGACCGGCAGCTCCTGGAGGTAGCTCAGCGAGGAGTAGCCGGTGCCGAAGTCGTCGATGGCGATGTCGCAGCCCAGCTCGCGCAATGCCTTCAGGGTGGCCGCGGCCTGCTGGTGCTGGTCGAGCAGGGTGCTCTCGGTCAGCTCGAAGCCGAGCTGACCCGGCGGCAGGTCGTAGTCCGCGTAGAGCTGGCAAACCTCGGCGATCAGGTCGCCCTGCCAGAACTGGCGGGCCGAGAGGTTGATCGCGACCCTCGGCGGCGTCAGGCCGGCCAGGCGCCAGGCCCGCAGCTGGCCGGCCACCAGGTGCATCAGCCGCCGGCCGATGGGCAGGATCAGCCCCGAGCGTTCGGCGAGGGGGATGAAGTCCCCCGGCGAGACGACGCCGAACTCGGCGCTGTGCCAGCGCAGCAGGGCCTCGGCGCCGCGCACCTCGCCGGTGTCGCGATCGATCAGCGGCTGATAGTGGACGTCCAGCCCCTCCCCGGTCTCGGCGGTGTTGCGCAGCGCCGTCTCCAGGGCCAGGTGGTGATGATCCCGGACATGCATCTCGGCGCGGTAGAGGCGATAGGTGTTGCGCCCCTCCTGCTTGGCGCGATACATGGCGGCATCGGCCCGCTGCACCAGGGTCTCGGGGGCTTCGCCGTCGTCGGGATAGACGCTGATGCCGACGCTGCACCCCACTCGATAGCGATGGCGCCCCAGCTCGAAGGGGGCGCTGGCCGCCTCGATCAGCCGCCGCGCCACCCGGGTCACCTCGTCGACCTCCTGGACATCGGGCAGCAGGGCGATGAACTCGTCGCCGCCCAGCCGCGCCAGGGTGTCGTCCTCGCGCAGGTGCTGCTGCAGGCGCTCGGTGAGCTTGACCAGCAGCTCGTCGCCCAGGGCATGGCCGAGGGAGTCATTGACCTGCTTGAAATGATCCAGGTCGAGGAAGAGCACCGCCAGGCGCCGCGCCTGGCGGTGGGCGTGGCGCACCGCCAACGCCAGGCGATCGTCCAGCAGGCGCCGGTTGGGCAGCCGCGTCAACGGATCGTAGTAGGCCAGGTGGCGGACCTGCTCCTCGTTCTCGCGGATATGGGTGATGTCGGTGAACAGCGCGGCGTAGTGGCTCACCTCGCCGGCCTCGTCGCGGATCGCCGAGATCGTCAGCAGCTCCAGGTAGAGCTCGCCGCTCTTGCGGCGATTCCAGATCTCCCCCCGCCAGAAGCCATGCTCCTGCAGCGTCTGCCACATGTCGCGGTAGAAGGTCGCATCGTGGCGCCCGGAGGACAGCACCGCCGGAGTGCGCCCGGCCACCTCGTCCAGGTGGTAGCCGGTCATCTGGGTGAAGGCCGGATTGACGAACTGGATGCGGGTCCGAGGGTCGGTGATGATGATGCCCTCCAGGGAGGCATCGATGACCCGCTCGGCGAGCTGCAGGCTCTCCCGGGACTGAGCCAGGGCCCGGTCGCGCTCCTCGAGGGCCTCGCGCAGGTCCTGAAGGTAGCCGTGCTCGGCGCCGGCCAGGATGTCCTGGAAGCCCAGCAGGCCGATCACCTCGCCGGCCTCGTCGAGCACCGCCAGGTGGCGCACCTGCCGGCCGACCAGCGTCTCCCGGGCGCGGATCAGCGGTTCCGTGGCGCCGATGGTCAGCAGCGGCCGGCTGGCCAGCGCATCGATCGCCACGTTGCCGGGGTAGCGGGCGACGAAACGTACCAGGTCGCGCTCGGTGAGGATGCCCAGCGGCCGGTCGTCGCCGGCCACCACCGCGGCGTCCACGCCGCATTCGCCCATCCGGGCGGCCGCCTCGGCCAGGCTCAGCGTGCCGGGCAGGCGCATGGGCGCGGGCCGCATGGCGCCCTGCACCTCGCGCAGGCGCAGGTAGGGCTCCAGGCCCTGGTTCAGGGCCACGTCCGTCTGGGAGACGATGCCCAGCGGGCGATCCTCTTCGTCGACCACCAGGAAGTGGCGCCGCCGCGAGGTGGCGAAGCGCATGGCGGCCTCGCCGAGGGGCACGTCCCGCCGCAGGCGCTCGACCGGACGGCTCATGGCCTCGGCGATCGGTCGGCGCAGGGTCGACGGCTCGGCGAAATCCAGCCGCAGGCAGTCCCGCTCGGTCCAGATACCCAGCGGCCGGTCGTCCTCGACGATCAGGATGGAGCTGCAGCGGCGCCGGCTCATTCGGGCGGCGGCCTCGCACAACGGCGTCTGCGGCCCGCAGGTCAGCAGGCCGCGCTGCATGATGCGCTCGACGGGAAGGGCGTGCGTCTGGGAGAGCTGATCCGAGTCCATCCATGCACCGTCTCGGGAAAACCATTCACCCTAGCCCGAGCCTCGCCGGCTCGACAGGGGGCTAGTCGATTTCATTGACATGCATCAAGAAAACCCTCCTTGCCCGGCGGACGATGCCTGACGGCACCGCCCGCGGGACGGAGGAGTCACATCAGTGTAGAGTAGGAACCGGCATCGGACATGCCCCTTACTCCGCGATGAGGCTGCCGTCCGCCGCGGAGGGCGCGCCCGTTTGACAGGGCCCGGGATGTCGCCGATACAGGGAGTAGCGCGACGCCGGCACGACACGACAACGCTCCGCATGGCCTTCCCATGACGTGGTTTCCCCCGACGCCTGCCTCCGCCTCCCTGCTCGACCGGCTCCAGACCCCGGTGTGGATCTTCGACATCGAACGGGAGCGGATGCACTACGCCAATGCCGCCGCCCTGCGGCTGTGGAACGCCGAGACCCACGAGGCGCTGTACGGCCGCGACTGGTCGTCGACGATGAGCGAGGCCAGCCGCCAGCGGCTGGCGGACTACCTCCCGCGCCTGGCGGCCGGCGAGCCCATCAGTGAGCAGTGGACCTTCTACCCCGGCGGCGAGGGCATCTCCGTGCACTGCCGCTGCAGCGGCCTGCCCCTGGAGGACGGCCGCACCGGGATGCTGGTCGAGGGACTCGAGAGCGCCCCCCTGCTGGACGCCTCCAGCCTTAGGGCCCTGGAGGCCGTGCGCCACAGCCCGCTGATGGTGTCGGTCTTCGACGGCGCGGGCCGGATTCTGATGCGCAACCCGGCCGCCCTGCGCACCCGGCGCGGGGAGGCCGGCTTCGTCGAGGCCTTCGAGGATCGCGCCCTGGCCCGGCGGCTCCTCGAGCGCCTGGCGCACCGGCCGGAATGCACCCTGGAGGCGGCCATGCGGGTCGGGGACGGCCCGCGCTGGCATCGGCTCGACCTCTGCCGGGCCACCGATCCCCAGACCGCCGAGCCGATGATCGTGATGAGCGAGCTCGATATCAGCCGGCGCCGGGAGCTCGAGCAGGCCCGGCTGCTCGCCAAGCGCCAGCTGGAGGTGGTGATCGAGGGCCTCAACGTGGGCCTGCTCCTCGAGGACGAGCACCGCACCGTGATCGTGGCCAACCAGGCCTTCTGCGACCTCTTCGAGGTGGCCGCGTCCCCGGAGCGCCTGACCGGCCTGGACTGCCGGGAGGCCCTGCGGGCCGCCCGCGCCGGCGTCCGCGACCCGGCGACCTTCGCGGCGCGCGTCGAGGCGCTCGTCACCGGCGAGGAGGCGCCGGCCCGGGACGTCGTCGCCATGGCGGATGGCCGCTTCCTGGAGCGCTCCTACACCCCGGTGATCGTCGACCGCCGCCATCGCGGCCACCTCTGGGGCTACCGGGACATCACCCGGCAGAAGCGCCAGGAGGCGGACTGGGCGCACCAGGCCAGCACCGATGCCCTGACCGGCCTGGCCAACCGCCGGACCTTCGACGACGAGGTGCAGCGGGTCGCCGCCTCGGTCCGCGAGGCGGGCCCGTCCGCCGCCCTGCTGATGATCGACATCGACCGCTTCAAGGCCATCAACGACACCCACGGGCACGTCGAGGGCGACCGGGCCCTGTGCCTGCTGGCCGACTGCCTGAGGCGGCGGCTGCGCGAGGCCGACCTGCCCTGCCGCACGGGTGGCGAAGAGTTCATGGTCATCATGCCGGACACCGCCCCCGCGACCGCGGAGCGCGTGGCTCGGCGACTCTGCCGGGCGATCGCCGAGCGGTCGCTCGCCGAGGCGTCGCTGCCCTTCCACTTCACGGTGAGCATCGGCGTGACGGCGTTCAAGGCCGACGACGATGGCCCCGCGGCCCTCACCCGCCGGGCCGACGCCGCCATGTACCGGGCCAAGCGCGCGGGCCGGAACCGCGTGGCGGCCCGCTGGTAGTCGCCCCGGAGCCGCCCGGGCTCAGCGACGCCGATCGATGAACAGGCTGTTGCCGGCCTGGCGCTTGGCCTGGCGCTTGAGCTCCGCCAGGCGGTTGGCGACGTCCATCGCCGCCAGCCCCGCGCCCCCGGCGATCGGACAGTAGGCCAGGGACAGCGTCATCAGCGGCACGAAGCACGCCCGATCGTGGCGATCCCGGCCGTCGAAGCCGCCGGCCCGGCGATGCGCCTCGCTATAGAAGGCGGGGATGAAGCAGGCGAAACGCTCGAGGATCGCCTCGCAGCGCTCCCGGGCGTCTCCGGGCGCCAGCACCAGCATGAAGTCGTCGCCGCCCACGTGCCCCACGAAGCCGTCCTCGCCGGCGCTCTCCTGCAGCATCCGCCCCAGCGCCAGGATCACCTGGTCGCCGCAGGCATAGCCGTAGACATCGTTGTAGGCCTTGAAGCTGTCCAGGTCGGCATAGACGGCGACGAAGGGCTCCCCGGCGGCCAGCCGCGCCGCCAGGGTATCGTTGATCACCTCGTTGCCCGGCAGCCCGGTGAGCGGGTTGGCCTGGCGGGCACTGCGCACCTGCAGGGCGGTGATCTCGCGCAGCAGGTCGAGGACCTGGCCCAGCCCGCGATAGCGCCCCTCGGCGTCGACGATGACGAAGTCGTCCTGGCGCCCCTGGGTCGAGCCGGTGATATGTCGGCTGAGCGCCTCCAGCGGCATCGTCTCCTCGGCGACCAGCATGCGCCGGTCCATCAGCGCATCGATGGGGCGCCGGGCATGCAGGGAGTGGCTGAAGGGATTGGCGAACAGCGACAGGAACTCGTGCTGGCGCACCACCCCCACCGGGCGCTGGTCGTCGTCCAGCACGGCCAGGCAACGCAGGTTGGGCTCGTGGCGAAAGCGCGCCACCACCTCGGGGACCGGCGTGCCCCGCGCCACCGGCGGCAGGTGACGGCACAGCATGGCGGCGCGGGTGCCGAAGGAGCCGGTCACCGCCCTGGGCGTCGGCGCGGGCCCCGCCAGCCGGCGCAGCGGGTCGCGGGCCGGCCGCGCGAAGTAATAGCCCTGCATCAGGGCGCAGTTCATCCCCCACAGGCAGCGCTGCTCGCCGGCGGTCTCGATGCCCTCGGCGATGACCCGGCAGCCCAGGCTGCGCGACACCTCGAGCAGCGAATTGAGGAACTGGCACTTGCCGGGATCGCGATCGATGTCCTGGACGAAGTGGCGATCCACCTTGACGAAGTCGGGGCGCAGCTCGGCCCAGTGGCGCAGGCTGGAATAGCCGGCCCCCAGGTCGTCCAGGGCCACCTGGAAGCCCATGCGACGGTAGTGGTCCACCGCCTGGCGCATCAGGGCGTAGTCATGGATCGGCAGGTGCTCGGTGAGCTCGATCACCACCCGCTCCGGTGAGAGCCCCACGCCATCTAGGAAGGCGCGGGTCAGCCCCTCCCGGAAGTCGTCCTCGAGCAGCGAGGTGGGCATGACGTTGAGGAACAGCCGGCCCGGCAGGTCCAGGGCGGCGAAGGCCTCGATGGCCAGGCGTCGGCACAGCAGGTCCAGCTCGACCAGGCGGCCGGTATGGCGGGCGGTGTCGAACAGCGTCAGCGGCGAATGCAGCGCCGAGTCCGACGGCCCCCTGGCCAGGGCCTCGTAGCCGAAGATGCCCTGGCAGCCGGCATCGACGATGGGCTGGAAGAGCGGGGTGATCGCCTCCTCGCGCAGGATGCGATCCAGCTCGAGGGCCTCGTGATCGATCATGGTCTCCGGGGTCGGCTGCGCGTCGCGGGTGACCTCTGGCATGGCGTCGTCTCTCCTCAGGCGGGCAGGGCCTCCAGGCCCCGCGTGTCCCTTGCCTCGGCCTCGCCGGGCGCCTGGGCGCCCGGGGCGTCGACCGCGATCGCCGCCGGCCGGGCGCCGGCCTCCGGCAGACGGAAGCGGGCGGTGAAGTCGCGCATGCGTCCGGCCTCGTCCTCCAGGGCCTCGGCGGCGCGATTGGCCCGCTCGACCATGGCGGTGTTGCGTTGGGTGACGCTGCCCATCTGGTGCATCGCCTGGTTGACCTGGTCCAGGCCGCGGTGCTGCTCGGTCGCGGCCTGGGCGATGCGATCGATGCGCTCGCCGAGGCCGCGGGTGGCGTCGAGGATCGCGACCATGTCCTCGCTGGCCCGGTGGGACAGGCCGTTGCCGCGCTCGACGCTGGCCCGGGAAGCCTCGATGAGCTCGCGGATCTCGCGCGCCGCCTGGGCGCTGCGCGAGGCCAGCTGGCGGACCTCGCCGGCCACCACCGCGAAGCCGCGCCCGTGCTCGCCCGCCCGGGCGGCCTCCACCGAGGCATTGAGCGCCAGCAGGTTGGTCTGGAAGGCGATATCGTCGATCAGGCCGACGATCTCGCCGATGCGAGTCGATCGCTCGCGGATCTCGCCCATGGTCTCGACGAAGGCGCTCACGCCGTCGCTGCCCTGCCGGGCCTTGTCCGTGGCCTGGTCGGCCAGGGCGTTGGCCTCGCGCACATGGCCGGCGGTCTCGGCCACCGAGGCGGTCATCTCGTCCAGGCTGGAGGCGGTCTGCTCGAGGGACGCGGCCTGCTGCTGGGTGCGCGCCGCGAGCTCCTGGTTGCCCTCGCTCAGGCGAGCGGCGTTGTCGAGCACCCGGTCACCGCCGTCGCGCACCCGCTCCACGGTCTCCGCCAGCGCCCGGCGCATGCCATCCAGCTCGGCATAGAGCTGGCCGATCTCGTTGTCGCCGCGGCCCTCCACCGGGGTCGCCAGGTCGCCGTCGGCGAGGCGGCGGAAGTGGTCGATGATCCGCGACAGCGGCCGGATGACGTTGGCCCGCACGCCCCAGACCACCACCAGCACCAGCAGCAGCGCGCCCGCCAGGGCCGCGCCCAGGGCCAGGTTGAGCCAGTCCGCCATGGCGTTGAAGCGCCCGGCCAGGGCGTCGCCACGCTCGGCCGCCGCGGCGAAGAAGGCATCGGCCCCGTCCATGAAGGCCTGGCTCATGTCGGCCACCCGGGACTTGCCGGAGTCGTAGCCGCCCGGGTCCTCCTCCTCGAGCAGCATCAGCTGCAGCGACAGGCCGGTGCTGAACAGCGACTGGAAACGCGAGGTCAGGGCCTCCACCGCCTCCTGCTGGCCGTCGGCGACGGGCACCGCGCGGAAGCGCTCGAAGGCCGCCTTGGCCTCGTCCATGTAGGCCTGGGCCTGCTCGATGACCGGACCGGGGCGATCGAAGGAGGGCACGCGCAGCAGGTGGGCGGCGCGATCCATCGCGACCTGGGCCCGGAGGGTGGCGATATAGGCCTGGTGCAGGGCGCGGGATTGCTGCGCCTGGCGCTCGCGCAGGTCCGTGAAGGCGGCGTGGCCATGGTGGTTGGCGTAGAGCCCCAGGCCCCCGGTGCCCAGGATGATCGCCCCGAAGGCGATCAGTACCAGGCTCCAGCTGAGCCGGATGGTCAGTCGATCGAGAAGTCGCATCGGAGATCCTGTCGCTGATGGTCGGACGGCCGGCTACCGGCCTGACGCGGTGTTATATCAGCGCTTCATGACATTCCGATGGCGAGGCGGCAGACGACGCGGCCACGGGATCGGGCTAAAGCGACGCCGACATCGGCCGATAACCGGTAACGAATCGGACCATTGGCAGAACAAAAGGAATCGCGTCCATGACACCTTCCGTGAACGAGAGCGCCGCCGCCGCGTCTACCCCATCGACGGAGGCCACGCCGACGCGTCGCCGCGTGGAAACCGTCCTGGCGACCTGGGCGCCGGGAGAGGCGCCCGAGACCGCGGCCGAGCAGGCGCCGCAACGGGGCGAGCTGGTGGCGCCCGTCCAGCGCGTCAACGAGGTGATGCGCCCCTACGGCGTGGAGTTCGAGCTACAGGAGGACAGCTCGCGCCTGATCACGCGACTGGTGGACCGGGAGACCGGCGAGCTGATCCGCCAGATCCCCGCCGAGGAGGTACTGCGGGTGGCCGAGCGGCTGGAGGAGGTGCAGGGCCAGCTGATCCGCGAGGAGGCCTGATCAGACCTGCATGTTCATCACGTCCTTGTAGGCGGTGACCAGCCGGTTGCGGACCTGGACGCCCATCTCGGAGGCCACGCTGGCCTTCTGCATGTCGACCATCAGGTCGTCCAGCTCGACGCCCGGCTCGCCGGCCTGGAAGGCGCGCGCGGTGTCGCCGGCCTGCAGCTTGAGCTGGTTGATGCGCTGGATGGAGGCCTTGAGCTCGCCGGCGAAGCCGTCCTGGTCGCCGGCCACGGTGGACAGGCGCTGCCCGGCGGCGGCGTCGCCGGCCTGGGTGGCCAGGGACTGCATCTGGGCGAGGGCGGAAGCGAGGGCGGGCGCGCTCATTCGATGACCTCCGGGTCGTGATGATCTCAGTGAGCGTCAGGCTAGCAGCCCGGCCGGGGCCGCCATGCCGCCAATTGCCGACCAAAAGTCAGGCTTTTCTCACCTTTGGGTGGCACAGGGCTACGGATAATGGCCGTCATCACAGTTCCGCCCCACGGGGGCGGCGAATCGCGATAGACGGAACGCAGCGATGTCCTCATCCTTCAAGCCCGCGGCCAGCCGAGATGCCGGGAGGCGCTCATGAGCAGTGGCGCCACCGCCACCGGTTCGTCCTCCGGCAGGCCGCAAGCCTCCACATCCCCCTTCGCGCGGCTGACCCAGCAGCTGCGCGGCAGCCCCCTGGTCGCCCTGCTGATCGTCGGCGCCGCGGTGATCGCCGTGGTGATCGCGCTGCTGCTCTGGGCGGGCGGGTCCACCTACCGCGTGCTGTTCAGCAACCTCAGCGAGGCCGACGGCGGCCAGATCATCGCCGAGCTCGACAGCCAGCAGGTGCCCTACAAGTTCAGCCAGGGCGGCCAGGCCCTGATGGTGCCGGCCGACCGCGTCCATACCCTGCGCCTGCAGCTGGCCGCCCAGGGCCTGCCCCAGGGTGGCAATGTCGGCCTGGAACTGATGGAGAACCAGGCCTTCGGCATCAGCCAGTTCGCCGAGCAGGTCAACTACCAGCGCGGCCTCGAGGGCGAGCTGTCGCGCTCCATGGAATCCCTGGGGCCGGTGGCCGACGCCCGGGTCCACCTGGCCCTGGCCAAGGACTCGGTCTTCGTGCGCCAGCGCGAGCCGGCCAAGGCCTCGGTGGTGCTGACCCTGCACCCCGGCCGCTCCCTCGGCGAGGGCCAGGTGGACTCGATCGTGCACCTGGTCGCCAGCAGCGTGCCCGACCTGAATGCCGAGGCGGTCACCGTGGTCGACCAGGCCGGCAGCCTGCTCTCGACCCCCGATGGCGGAGCCCTGGGCCTCGACGGCACCCAGCTCGACTACGTCGCCGAGGTGGAGCGCGCCTATCAGCGGCGCATCGAGACCATCCTGGCGCCGATCCTCGGCCATCAGAACGTCAAGGCGCAGGTCACCGCCCAGCTCGACTTCTCCAAGCGCGAGGAGACCTCGGAACGCTACGGGCCCAACCAGCCGCCCAACGAGGCGGCCGTGCGCAGCCGCCAGACCAGCCTGGCGCTCAACGGCACCGGCGACCTGGCCGAGGGCATCCCCGGCGCACTGAGCAACACTCCGCCCGGCACGGCGGCCTCGCCGATCGCCGACCCGGGGCAGGGCGAGGCCGAGGAGGGGGCCGACGAGGCGCCCGCCGAGGGGGCCGCCGCGGAACAGCGCCTGAACCGCGACGACGTCGTCAACTATGAGGTGGACCGCCAGGTCTCCCATGTCCAGCACCGGCGCGGCCAGGTCGAGCGCCTGTCGGCGGCGGTGGTGGTCGACTACCGTGAGACCCTCGACGAGGAGAGCGGCGAGCGGGTCCCGGCCCCGCTCGACGACGAGGAGATGGCCCAGATCGAGCGTCTGGTGCGCCAGGCCATGGGCTTCTCCGCGGCCCGCGGCGACCAGGTGGCGGTGGTCAACAGCCCCTTCACCCGGGACGACGATGCCCCCGCCGAGCCGGCCTGGTGGCAGCAGCCCGAGCTGCAGCAGCTGGCCTTCACCCTGGGCCGCTACCTGCTGGTGGGCATCGCCATCCTGCTGCTCTACCTGCTGATCCTGCGGCCCTTCATCCGCCGCTACACCGAGCAGCCCCTGCCGGCCCCGGCGGCACCGGCGCCGGGCTTCCAGGCGCGCGTCGGCGGCGACGACGACGACCGTGACGTCGGCGAGGACGGCGAGCCGGGCGAGCCGGGCGAGGCGGAGGACGGCGAGGCGGCGCCTCCGCGGCGACGCAAGCGCCGGGCCACCGCCTATGAGCAGAACCTCAACGACCTGCGGGAGATGGCCCAGGAGGATCCCCGCATGGTGTCCATGATCGTTCGCGGCTGGATGAGCAAGAATGACGGATAAGAAGATGACCGGGCTGCGCCGCAGCGCCATCCTGCTGCTGGCCCTGGACGAGGACAGCGCCGCCGAGGTGTTTCGCCACATGTCGTCCAAGGAGGTGCAGCAACTGAGCATCGAGATGGCGACCATGAGCCAGGTCTCCCACGAGGAGATGCGCCAGGTGCTGCAGGAGTTCAGCGACGAGACCGAGGAATTCATCGCGCTGAACCTCAACTCCAGCGAGCACATCCGCTCGGTGCTGACCAAGGCCCTGGGCAGCGACCGGGCCTCGAGCCTGATCGAGGACGTCATGGAGACCTCGGGCACCAGCTCGGGCATCGACGCCCTGAACCTGATGGAGGCCTCGATGGTGGCCGAGCTGATCCGCGAGGAGCATCCGCAGATCATCGCCACCATCCTGATCCACCTGGATCGTCACCAGGCCAGCGACGTGCTGGAGGCCTTCGACGACAAGCTGCGCAACGACGTGGTGCTGCGTATCGCCACCTTCAGCGGCGTGCAGCCGGCGGCGCTCCAGGAGCTGACCGAGGTGCTCAACAACATGCTCGACGGCCAGAACCTCAAGCGCAGCAAGATGGGCGGCGCCCGCACCGCGGCCGAGATCCTCAACCTGATGAACAGCCATCAGGAGGAGTCCGCCATCGAGACGGTGCGCTCCCACAGCGAGGACCTGGCCCAGAAGATCATCGACGAGATGTTCCTGTTCGAGAACATGATCGACCTGGACGACCGCAGCATCCAGCTGGTGCTCAAGGAGATCGACACCAACTCCCTGGTGGTGGCCCTCAAGGGCTCGCCGGAGGCGCTCATGGACAAGTTCCTGCGCAACATGTCGCAGCGTGCCGCCGACCTGCTGCGCGAGGACATGGAGGCCCGCGGGCCGATCCGCGTCTCCCAGGTCGAGGCCGAGCAGAAGACCATCCTCCAGGTGGTGCGGCGCCTGGCCGATGCCGGCGAGGTGGTGCTGAGCGGCGGGGACGAGACCTATGTCTGACGCCGACTCCGCCACGCCCCAGGAGGACGGCTCGCCCTGGCGCCGCTGGCAGATGGGCGAGCTGCGCCGGCCGGCGCCGGCCGCCCGCCCGGAGCGCGAAGAGGCGTCCCGGCAGGCTCGCGAGGCCGAGGCCCGACGCCAGCAGCAGGCCCTGGACGCCCTGCGCGAGCAGGTGCGCCGGGAGGCCCGCGAGGAAGGCCTGCGCGAGGGGCGAGAAGAGGGGCGCCGCGAGGGCCATGCCCAGGGGCTCGAGGAGGGACGCCGGCTGGCCGAGGAAGAACTGGAGCAGCGCATCGAGGAGACGCTGGCCCCCATGGCGCCCCTGGCCCGCCGCTTCGGCGAGGCGATCGAGACGCTCGACGAGGCCGTGGCCGAGGACCTGGTGGAACTGGCCCTGGCCACCGGCCGCCAGCTGGCCGGCGATGCCCTCAAGGCGCGACCGCGGCAGGTCCTGGAGCTGGTCCGCGCCCTGCTGCACACCGAGCCGCCGCTGATCGGCCAGCAGCGCCTGTGGCTGCACCCGCTGGACCATCGCCTGGTCGCCAAGCACCTGGGCGAGGAGTTCGAGGCCGCCGGCTGGAGCCTGCAGCCCGACGATCAGCTGAGCCGCGGCGGCTGCCGGGTGACCAGCGCCAACGGCGAGCTGGACGCCACCTGGGAGACCCGTTGGCAGGCCATCCAGGACCAGGTACGCCGCCGCCGGCCGGCGAGCCGGTCCGACGCGGACTGAACGGAGCGCGAGATGAGCGACACCGCCCCCCGCAACCGTCATCAGCTCGGCTGGCAGCGCGCCCTGCAGGGCATGCGCGCCCGCATCGAGCCGCTGCCCGTCAGCCGGGCCAGCGGGCGGGTGGTGCGCGCCACCGGCATGGTGATCGAGGTGGTGGGCCTGCAGGTCGCACTGGGCAACGCCTGCCGCATCGAGCTGCCCGACGCCCAGGGACGGCCGGGGCGTCGCCACGCCGAGGCCGAGGTAGTGGGCTTCTCGGGGGACCGGCTGTTCCTGATGCCGCTGGCCGAGATCAGCGGCCTGCGCCCCGGCGCCCGGGTCCTGCCGCTGGGCGAGAGCACCGACGACGCCGCCCGGCGCTTCCCGCTCGGAGAGCGCCTGCTGGGCCGGGTCGTCGACGGCAACGGCCAGCCGCTGGACGGCCAGGGCCCGCTGGACGACGCGCCCCGGGCGCCGCTGGCCACGCCGCCGCTCAATCCGCTGTCCCGCGCCCCCATCGAGGCCCAGATCGACGTCGGCATCCGCGCCATCAATGCCCTGCTCAGCGTCGGCCGCGGCCAGCGCATGGGCCTGTTCGCCGGCTCGGGGGTCGGCAAGTCGGTGCTGCTCGGCATGATGGCCCGCTACACCCGGGCCGACGTCATCGTGGTGGGGCTGATCGGCGAGCGCGGCCGCGAGGTCCAGGACTTCATCGACAACATCCTCGGCAGCGAAGGGCGCCGGCGCGCCGTGGTGGTGGCGGCCCCGGCCGACACCTCGCCGTTGCAGCGCCTGCAGGGCGCGGCCTATGCCACCCGGCTGGCCGAGGGCTTCCGCGATCAGGGCAAGAACGTGCTGCTGATCATGGACTCCCTGACCCGCTATGCCATGGCCCAGCGGGAGATCGCCCTGGCCATCGGCGAGCCGCCGGCCACCAAGGGCTATCCGCCCTCGGTGTTCGCCAAGCTGCCGAGCCTGGTGGAGCGGGCCGGCAACGCCGAGCGCGGCGGCGGTTCGATCACCGCCTTCTACACGGTGCTCACCGAGGGCGACGACCAGCAGGATCCCATCGCCGATTCGGCGCGCGCCATCCTCGACGGCCATGTGGTGCTGTCGCGCACCCTGGCCGAGGCCGGGCACTACCCGGCGATCGACATCGAGGCCTCGATCAGCCGGGCGATGACCGCCATCGTCGACGACGCCCAGCTGGATCTGGCGCGCCGCTTCAAGAGCCTGTTTTCCCGCTATCAGCGCAATCGTGACCTGATCAGCGTCGGCGCCTACCATCCAGGCCATGACCCGGAACTGGACGAGGCCGTGCGCCGCTATCCGGCCCTGGAAGGCTTCCTGCAACAAGGCATCGCGGAATGCGCCGATCTGGAGGCCTCCCGTCAGGCCCTGGCCGGCGCCCTGGGAGGCACGTCATGAGTCAGACCGCCCTGGACAACCTGACCGAACTGGCCCGGGAGGCCCGGGACAAGGCGGGACAGCAGCTCGCCGGCGAGCGACGCAGCGCCGAGCAGATCGTGGCCCAGCTCGAGTCCCTGCAGCGCTATCGGCGCGAATACGCTGGCCAGCTGAATACCGCCATGCGCGAGGGCATCGACCCGGCCGCCATGCACAACTACCAGCGCTTCCTGGCGTCCCTGGACGACGCCCTGGAGCGAGCCCACCAGGCCCTGGCCGAGCAGCGCCAGCGCGTCGAGCGCAGCCAGCGGCACTGGCAGGAGGAGCAGCGCCGCCTGACCTCCTACGATACCCTCGCCGAGCGCCGGGCCACGGCCCGCCGGCGAGCCGAACAACGTCGCGAGCAGCGCGCCACCGACGAACTGGTGACCCAGCGTTGGCTGCGCCGAGACGCCGCCCCGAGCGGATACTGACGGACAAGGAGTTTCCCATGGATATCCAGCAGATCCTCGCCGCGTCCCAGGGCAGGCCGACCGGCGCCCGGGCCGACCAGACGGGCGACGCGCCCCGGAGCGGCGACGCCTTCGCCGAGACACTGACCGCGCTGTCGCCGGCCGCCCGGCCGCTGGCCGAGGCCGGGGCGGCCCCGAACCAGGAGGCGACGCCCCGCCAGCGCCTGCTGACGGCGAACGACACCGGCGAGGCCCGGGAGCAGGTCCTGCCCGAGACGCTGAAGGGCCTGGCCGAGGGCCATGCCCTGTCCGACGACCTGAAGGCCCTGCTGGCCGAGGACGCCCCCCTGCCCGACGACCTGAAGGCGATGCTGGCCCGAGCCGACCGGGCCGCACGCGACGGGGCCGGCCGGCTCGAGGCGGCCGCGCAAGCGTCGGATGACACCGAGGCCGCGACCATGCCGGCGCTGGTGGCCGCCATGCAGCGCCTGACGCTGATCCAGACCGCGGGCACCGACCAGGCCCCGGGCGCGGCGGCCGGCGCGGCCGCTGCACAGGGCGCCTCCCTGGCCACGCTCGCCGCCGGCGGCGCCGCGACCTTGCCGGGCCTGGCCGCCGCGAAGGCGCCGGGCGCCGCCGTCACCGACGCTCGCCCGGCGGAGTCCGCCGGATCGGGCGGCGGCCAGGCCGGCGCCAACCCGCTGCTGGCCCTGGCCCAGGGGCGCCCGGGCGGCCTGGACGCCGCACGGATCGCGCCCACCACCCTCGAGGCCTTGGGGCAGCAGGACGCCAGCGGCCAGGCCCCGCTCAAGGCCGCGCCGGCGCCCGGCCCCCAGGCCCTGTTCGAGGCCCTGACGGGACGCCGCGACGAGGCTCGACATGGCCCCGCCCCGACCTCGCTGGCCATCGGCCAGGCGGGACTGAACGGCGCCGCTGCCGCCGGCCCGGCGGCGACACCGGGCAGCGGCGCCCAGGCGGCCAGCCTGCCCCAGCAGGCCAGCCTGACCACCCCGGTGGACAACCCGGCCTGGCCCCGCCAGCTGGGCCAGCAGCTGATCCGCTTCGGTCAGGCCGGCGGCGAGCAGCGCATCGAGATGAAGCTGCACCCGGCCGAGCTCGGCCCGCTGTCGGTGACCCTCAAGATGGGCGACCAGGGGGCCCAGGCGCACTTCCTGTCGGCCCATGCCCAGGTTCGCCAGACCCTCGAGCAGGCGATTCCCCAGCTGCGCGAGACCCTGGCCGAGCAGGGCATTTCCCTGGCCGAGACCTCCGTCGGCGAGCAGCAGCAGGGCGGCGCTGACGGCGACGATCCGGCCTTCGTCGGCCTCGCTGGACAGCCCACCGGCGAGGGCGATGCCGGCATCGAGGGCGACCCGGCCGACGAGCCGCTCCGCCAGGCCGCGCTGGACGGCCGCGTCGACCTCTACGCCTGACGGCCGCGCGCCCCGCAAAGGTCGGAGATGGGCCCGTTCATCGGGCCTGTTCAATTCATCATGTCCCCCGCGCCACGGGCATAATCCCGCGGTATCGGCGGCAATTTCAGCATAGGAACGGTAATGGCGACATCCAGTGGAGGCTCCCGGAAACTGCTGTGGCTACTGGTGGTGCTGGTGATCCTCGCCTCCTCGGCGGCCGCCGCGGCCCTGTTCATGGTGTTCAGCCGGCAGGACGACGGGCAGGCCAAGGCCCAGCAGACGCAGCAGGTCGAATACCAGGCGCCGATCTTCGTCGAGATCGAGCCCTTCACCGTCAACCTGGCCGAGGACGAACTCGGCGCCCACCTGCTGTACGCGGGCATCTCGCTGAAGGTCGGCGACGAGCAGAGCCAGGAGCTGCTGACCTCCCACATGCCTCAGGTGCGCAGCCGCCTGCTGATGCTGCTCTCCGGACAGCAACCGTCGGACCTGACCTCGCCGAACGGCAAGCAGCGCCTCGCCGAGCAGGTGGAGGCCGCCCTCGAGGCGCCCATGGCCGAGACCCAGCCCGAGCTGGCGATCGAGGACGTGCTGTTCACCGAATTCATCGTGCAATAACCCCGGGGTCGCGCCGCACATGTCCCAAGACGATCTGCTCTCCCAGGATGAGATTGACGCCCTGCTCAAGGGCGTCAGCGGGGATGACGAGCCGGCCGCCGGCAACGACGGCCAGCCCAAGGTACGCCCCTACGACCCCGCCTCCCAGCACCGCATCATCCGCGAGCGCCTGCATGCCCTGGACATGATCAACGAGCGCTTCGCCCGGCACTTCCGGATGGGGCTGTTCAACCTGATCCGACGCAGCGCCGACATCACCGTGGACTCGGTGAAGTACCAGAGCTACAGCGACTTCTCGCGCAACGTGCCGGTGCCCACCAACATCAACATGATCGCTATGAAGCCCCTCAAGGGCTCGGCGCTGATCGTCTTCCCGCCCAACCTGGTGTTCATGGTGGTGGACAACCTGTTCGGCGGCGACGGCCGCTTCGTCACCAAGTCCGAGGGGCGGGAGTTCACCAACACCGAGCAGCGCATCATCCAGCGCATGCTGCACCTGGCCATCGAGGCCTATGGCGAGTCCTGGAAGTCGGTCTACCCGCTGGAGATCAGCTTCCTGCGCAGCGAGATGCAATCCAAGTTCGCCAACATCACCAACTCGCCCAACGAGATCGTGGTCAACACCAGCTTCAACCTCGAGGTGGGCAACCTGGCCAGCAGCTTCCAGATCTGCATGCCCTACTCGATGATCGAGCCGCTGCGCGACCTGCTGACCAACCCGCTCAACGACGGCCACCAGGATCAGGACGGCACCTGGTCGAAGCGCATGGCCGGCGAGCTGCGCCAGTCGGAGATCGAGCTGGTCGCCAACTTCGCCGACATTCCCTCGCGCATCGCCCATGTGCTGTCGCTGAAGGTCGGCGACGTCCTGCCGCTGGAGCTGCCGGAGACCGTGACCGCCAGCGTGGACGGCGTGCCGGTGATGGAATGCGACTACGGCAGCCAGAACGACCAGCGGGCCCTCCGGGTCAGGCGCCTCTTCGATCATGCCGCCGGCCATGCGCCATCCACCGCCTTCTCCAAGGGGGCTCAGCCGACATCCAAGGAAGCCAAGCATGACTGATCCCAACAAGCCCGATCAGAATCTCGATGACGAGTGGGCGGCCGCCATGTCCGAGCAGCAGGACGAGGCGTCGCCGAGCGACGACGAGGACCCCTGGGCCGCCGCCATGGCCGAGCAGGCCGCGGCGGAGGAGGGCGCCGAGGCCGAGCAGGCGCCCGAGGACAACCCGGCCGAGCCGGCCCGCCCGGCGGGCGACAGCGTCTTCCAGCCGCTCGAGGGCGAGGAAGGTCGCACCATGCCCCGCGACCTCGAGATGATCATGGACATCCCGGTCAAGCTGACCGTGGAGCTGGGCCGCACCAAGCTGACCATCAAGCAGCTGCTGGAGCTGGCCCAGGGCTCGGTCATCGAGCTGGAAGGGTTGGCCGGCGAGCCGATGGACATCCTGATCAACGGCTACCTCATCGCCCAGGGCGAGGTCGTGGTGGTGGAGGACAAGTACGGGATCCGCATCACCGAGATCATCACCCCCTCCGAGCGTGTCCAGAAGCTGAACCGATGAGCCAGACCGCGTCCGAGGCGAGCGCCACCCTCGACGGGATGGCCGGGGGCGAGGCCCTGATGGGCATGGCCACCCTGGGCAAGACGGCCGCGGCCCTGGCCCTGATCCTGGCGATCATCCTGGGCTGCAGCCTGCTGCTGCGGCGACTGGGCGGCGGCGGCCAGGGGCGCGGCCCGCGTCCCCGGGTGGTCGGCAGCACCAGCATCGGCCAGCGGGAGCGGGTGGTGATCGTCGAGGTCGAGGACACCTGGCTGGTGCTGGGCGTGGGCAGCGGCCGGGTGACCAAGCTCCACGAGCTGCCCGCCGCCGAGGAGGCCAAGGCACCCGCCGAGGCCCCGGGCGAGCCGGGCGACGGCTTCGCCGCGCGTTTCGCCCGCGCCCTGCGCCACAACGCCGGCCTCGATCGCCCCGGGCGGGGGGGCTCATGATCCGCCTCGATGCCCGTCGCCTGCGCTGGCTGGCCCTGGCGCTGCTGCTCCTGCCCGGCCTGGCCCTGGCCCAGCAGATCCCCGGCGTGGTCTCCCAGCCGCTGGAGGACGGTGGCCAGCGCTGGTCGCTGTCGCTGCAGACCCTGCTGCTGCTCAGCTCGCTGGCCTTCCTGCCGGCGGCGCTGCTGATGATGACCAGCTTCACGCGCATCATCATCGTCCTCAGCCTGCTGCGCACCGCCATGGGCACCCAGGCCACCCCGCCCAACCAGATCCTGCTGGGCCTGGCGCTGTTCCTGACCTTCTTCATCATGGCGCCGGTGTTCGGCGAGGTCTACGACCAGGCCTGGGTGCCGCTGTCCAGCGGCGACATCGCCTTCCCCGAGTTCCTGACCCAGGCTCAGGGCCCCTTCCGCGAGTTCATGCTCGGCCAGACCCGCGAGCCGGACCTGGCGCTGTTCGCCCGCCTGGCCGATGTCGGCGAGTTGCAGGGGCCGGAGGACGTGCCCCTGAGGGTGCTGGTGCCGGCCTTCGTCACCAGCGAGCTGAAGACCGCCTTCCAGATCGGCTTCACCATCTTCATTCCCTTCCTGATCATCGACCTGGTGGTGGCCAGCACCCTGATGGGCCTGGGCATGATGATGGTGCCGCCGATCACCATCTCGCTGCCGTTCAAGCTGATGCTGTTCGTGCTGGTCGACGGCTGGCAGCTGATCCTGGGCTCGCTCGCCGAGAGCTTCTATCTCTGACACCGGAGGACTGCCATGACCCCCGAGACGGTGATGACCATCGCCTACCAGGGCATGCGCGTGACGCTGCTGCTGGCCGGCCCGCTGCTGCTCACGGCGCTGTTCACCGGCCTGCTGGTGAGCCTCTTCCAGGCCGCCACCCAGATCAACGAGATGACCCTGTCGTTCATTCCCAAGATCCTGGCGGTGTTCGCCGTGCTGGTGCTGGCCGGCCCCTGGCTGCTGGGCCTGATCACCACCTTCACCCGGGAGCTGTTCGGCAATATCCCCAACCTGGTGATGTAGGGCCGCGATGGTCGAGGTCACCTTCGCCCAGCTGCACGGCTGGCTGATCGCCTTCCTGTGGCCCTTCTGCCGCATCACCGGGCTGATGCTGACCTCGCCCCTGTGGGGGCACTCCAGCGTGCCGCGCCAGGTCAAGCTGGGCCTGGCCATGGCCCTCACCGTGGTCATGGCTCCGGTCATCCCGCCCATGCCGGACGTGCCGCTGGTGTCCTGGGCGGGACTCGGGATCCTCGTCGAGCAGCTGCTGGTCGGCGCCGCCATGGGGCTGGTGATGCGCGTCACCCTGGTGGTGGTCCAGGCCACCGGCGAGTTCATCGGCCTGAAGATGGGGCTGGCCTTCGCCACCTTCTTCGACCCGGCCAGCGGCACCAACATGATGGTGCTGTCGCGCATCCTCTACATGATCACGCTGATGATGTTCCTGGCCTTCAACGGCCACCTGGCGGTCCTCGAGATCCTGGCCTGGAGCTTCCGGATCCTCCCCGTGGGCCTGGGCCAATACGATCCCGCCGCCTTCGAGATGCTGGCCCGCTACGGCGGCATCATCTTCTCTTCCGGGATGCTGCTGGCCCTGCCGCTGGTCGCCGCGCTGCTGGTCGTCAGCCTGTCGCTGGGCATCCTCAACCGCTCCGCGCCCCAGCTCACCATCTTCAGCATCGGGTTTCCGGCGCAGCTGACCATGGGGGTCGCCCTGCTGATGGTGCTGATGACCGACCTGGACCGCTTCCTGGAGCGCCTGTTCGCCCAGGGGCTGGATACCCTGCGCGGCTTCCTGGAGACCCTCGCCGCGGTTCCCGGCGGATGAAAAAAACCGCCCGGCGGGATGCGACGGACGGCACAAGGGACCGGGGCAAGCCCCGGCCGGCAGGGTAACGGAGTATCAGTTCAGGAACTTGAACAGCGACATGCCCTGCATGTTGGCGAAGGTCTTCTGGGCGGCCTGCATCCCCACCTGGCGCAGGCTGTACTCCGAGATGGCCTCGGAGTAGTCCAGGTCGACCAGGTCGGAGAGGGTCTGCTCGTAGTTGAGGGTGCGATTGCCGCCCACGGAGTCCACGACGTCCAGCTCGTTGAGCCGCGCGCCCATGGAGGCACGCACCGTCAGGACGTTGTCCAGCCCGTTGTCGAGCTCTCGCATCACGCTCTTCAGGGTGTTGCGCTGAGCGGCCTGCTTGGCGTCGGTGTCGGTAGGCTGACCGAGCACGTCGATCGCCTTCTCGAGCGTCGCGAAGATATTGGTATTGGCCTGATCCGCCGACTGGACGGTGAAGGTGTCGTCCTTGTCGGGCTCGCCGGACAGCTTCAACTCCATCCCGCCCATGGCGATGGGGTTGTCGGCGGGATAGTTGCCGCTGGTGGTGGCGACGGTGTTGCCGTCGGCATCCAGCTCCTCCACTTGATAGGTATTGGGAGGATCGTCGAAGGTGACCTTGAAGGAGTTGCCCGCCTGCAGGTCGTCGGCCATTTGCTGGCGGTCGGTGATCCTCACCTCCTCGTAGGTCCCCGTCCCCGTGTTGCCCTCGCCCGCCTCGGCCACGTAGCCGGCGCTGGAAGGCACGCGCATGAAGATCGCCTCGCCGGTGTCGCTGACCGGCATCAATCGCGAGGCATCGATGCGTTGCTCCCGGACCCGACTATCGCCCGCGTACTCGATATCGCCGTTGACGTCCTTGACGAAGGGCGCGCTGCTGTCCTGATAGCCGCCGAACAGGTAGCGGCCGTTGCCATCGGTGGCATTGGCCTGGCCGATCAGGGACTCGTAGACCCCTTGAAGCTCACTGGCCACGGACTCCCGGTCCACGTCGCTCAGGGTATCGCTCGACGCCTGCACCATCAGGGATTTGGCGCGCACCAGCGCATCGTTGACGCTGTTGAGCACGCTTTCCGACTGGGACAGCGAGTTGCGGGCGCTGACCCGGGAGTCGGCATATTGCTGGGTGACGGCCTTGGCCTGATCCACGCCCACGGCCCGGGAGGCCGCCTGGGGATCGTCGGAGGGGTTGACCACCCGGCGGCCGCTGGCGATCTGCTGGCTGACCTTGAGGAAGTCCGACTGCTGCTGGTTGAGCGAGCCGACGCTCTGCTCGAACATGGTGACGGTGCTGATACGCATCTATGTAGCTCCGTGATCAGTTGCGCAGGCCGAGGACGGTATCGAGCATGGTCCGCCCGGCCTCGATCACCTTGGCGTTGGCCTGATAGTACTGCTGGTAGCGGATCAGGTTGGCGGCCTCCTCGTCCAGGTTGACCCCAGACTCGGACTGCTGGACCGCCCTAAGCTGTTCGCTGAGCCCCTGCTGGGACTCCAGGTTGACCTGGGCGATGTTGGTGCGATTGCCCACGTCGCTGACCATGCTGCCGTAGGCGCCGCTCAGGCTGGCGGAGCCGCCCACCACGCTTTCTTGCTGAATATCCTGCATCGCCAGGGCATTGCGGTTATCGCCGCTGCCCGAGGCGTCGGCATCGAGGGTCAGCGTCTGGCCGTCCTCGAGATCCCCGAGGGTCAGGGTGATGCCGTCGACGGTGATCGCATCCCCGGACTCCTGGCCGGTGAAGGTCTGCGTCGCCCCCGTATCGTCCTCGGCCACGATCTCGAAGGTGCCGCCTCCGGTGTCCGTGACGGACAGGCGCCAAGGGGCATTCCCCGAGGCGAGGGCATTGCCCGGCTCGGCCTGGAACTCCGCGATGGCGCCGGTATCGCCATGCACCAGGCTGCCGGCGGCGATATCGTCCAGATCGGTGATGGCCGCCTCCAGGTCGGCCGCGGCGCGACGCACCGGCTGGACCTCGAAGCGGTCGTTCTGCGCCAGGTTGTTGGTGTCGTCGAAGGTCAGCGTCACGCCGCCGAAGCTCAGGGTGGCGTCCGTGCCATTGCCGTTGGGATCGTCGAAGGCGAGATCGGCGGCCTCCAGGGTGCCGCCGCCGTCCAGGCGGGTCACCTCGAAGTCCGCCGGCCCGGAGGGCGGCGCATTGGTGATCCGCACCCGGTAGTCGCTCGTCCCAAGCTGATCGATGTTGGCGGTATCGAAGGCCGTGTCGGTCACCGTGGCGCTACCGTCGTTGTCCTTCGCCGAGAAGGCCCGGGGCTGGCCGATGTCGAAGAAGGCCGCGCCCTGCTCGCCGTCCAGGTCGACCCCGTTGGCATGCTGCTGGTTGAAGGCGACGGCCAGCGAGACCGCCATCTGGCCGATCTGGTTCTGGGTCTTGTCCAGGGTCTCGTCGCGGAAGCGCATCAGCCCGCCCAGGGTGCCGCCGGACACCACGTCCTCGTCGAGGGCCACGACATTGCCGCCGGAGTCGCGATAGCCCAGCACGGTGCGCTGGGGATCATTGGGCGCCTCCATGGTCTCCAGCGCGAACTGCCGCTCCCCGGACACCAGCGGCTGGCCGTTGGGCAGGCTGACGTTGTAGGTCTTGCCGTCCTGGATGTTCAGGCGCACGTCCAGGCGCTCGCTGAGGTCGTGCACCAACTGGTCGCGCTGGTTGAGCAGGCTGTTGGGGGCCTCGCCCTGCTTGGCGCGGGCCAGGGCGATCTCGCGATTGATGCCGGCCAGCTGCTTGGTGGTGTTGTTGATCTGGGTGACCTCGTCCTCGATCTGGCCGTTGATGCCCTCCTGCATGTCCTGCAGGTAGCCGTCGAAGGAGCGGAACTGGGCGCTCAGCGTCTGGGCCGAGCCCAGCACCCCCTGCCGGGCGGCGGGGTCCGAGGGCGCGCTGGCCAGGTCCTCCAGCGAGGAGAAGAAGTCCTGCATCAGCGGCGCCAGGCCGGCCTCGCGATCGGCCAGCAGGCTGTCGATCTGCTCCACCTGGGTGGTGTAGGTCTCCAGGGCGCTGGTCTTGCTGGTGGCCGCGTTCAGCTGGTCGGCGATATAGCGATTGAACTGTCGCTGGATATCCTCGACCTGCACTCCATTGCCGCCGTTGCCGCTCTCGGAGAGGATCGCCACCTCGCGATTGTAGCCGGGCGTGAAGATGTTGCTGATGTTGTTGCTGGTCGCGGCCAGGGCGTTCTGGGCGGCGTTGAGGCCGCTGAGGCCGGTGGAAAAGATGCTCATGTCGGTGTTCCCTTGTGCCGATAGTCAGGTCATCGGCCGCCGGGCCGCGGACTTGAGGCCCGACGCGACGAGAAGGCGGGTCAGCGGCCGTCGCGGCGCGCCAGCATGGCGTCGCCGGCCAGCGGCCCCAGGCTGTCCATCACCGCGATCAGCTTGTCGGCATAGGCCGGGTCGGTGGCATAGCCGCCCCGCTGCAGGGCCCGCGCCGCCTGGTCGGGAGTGGCGGCGGCCGTCACCCCGGCATAGCGGGGGTTGTCGCCGATCAGCCGGGCATAGTCGGTGAACGCTTCCTCGAAGGAGCCGTAGACCCGGAACTGGTCGCGCACCGGCCGGCGTTGCCCGTCGATGACCTCGTGGGTCAGGATCTCGGTGGTCTCGCCCCGCCAGCCGCCGCCGGCCTTGATGCCGAACAGGTTGTGGCTGTTGCGACCATCGGCGGTGGCGATCTCGTGGCGTCCCCAGCCGGTCTCCAGCGCCGCCTGGGCCAGGATCAGCTCGGCCGGCACGCCGGAGGCGCGGCTGGCGGCCCGCGCCGGTTCGGCCAGCCGGTCCAGGAAGTCGCGCACATGGCTCGGCCGCCCGGCATGGCGATCCGCCGCCTCGGGACGCGAGGCATCGCCGGCCGGCGTGACCTGCAGGGCGTCCATGAAGGAGGCCGGTCGCGCCTCGCCGCCGGCAGCCTCCGACGGCGCCTCCGCGCTCAGGGCGTCCTCCAGGGGCCGCGGCGTGCCTCTCGGGATCCCGGCGATCAGCGCCTCGTGGTCGGCGCCCGTGCCGCGGCGCGGGCCGCCGACCTCTCCCTCCAGCTGTTCCACCAGCCGCTCGGCCAGGCCGACGCCGCGATCGGCGACGACCTGGGACCACTGCTTGTCGAGCAGGGACTGGTAGAAGTCCGTGTGCTTGTCCTCGAGGAGCCCGGAGGACGGCACCGCCTCGCGCATGCTCTTCATCATCATCTGCACGAACAGCGCCTCGAACTGGCGCGCGGCGCCGTCCAGTCCCTCGCCGGGCGAGCCCTCGGCGGTGTGCTTGAGGCGCTCGAGGCCCTGGACGTCGAGGGCGAACTGTCCGCTGAGGTGACCGGGGGTATCCAGGCTCATCAGATGATCTCCAGTTCGGCTCGCAGCGAGCCCGCCTGCTTGAGGGCCTCGAGGATGGACATCAGGTCATTGGGCGTCGCGCCCAGGGAGTTGAGGGCATCGACCACCTCCATCAGGTCGGCCCCCTCGACGACCTTGAGGGTGCCGGGCTGCTGCTGGATGCTGACCTCGGTGTCCTCGACCACCACGGTCTCGCCATCGGCGAAGGGGTTGGGCTGGCTGACGCCGACCTCGGTGTCGATGACGATGGACAGGTTGCCGTGGGCCACCGCCGCCTGGCGCAGGGTGACCGCGCCGTTGAGCACGATGGAGCCGGTGCGCGAGTTGAGCACCACCCGGGCCGGCTCTTCGGTGGGCGTGACCCGGACGTTCTCGACGCGGGCCATGAAGTTGACCCGCGCATTGGGATCCAGGGGCCCGTCCAGGGCGATGACCCGGGCGTTGCGCGCCGCGGCCACGGGGCGGCCGAACTCGCGGTTGATGGCGCTGACCACCCGTTGGGCGGTGCCGAAGTCGTCGCTGTCGAGCTGCAGCTCGAGCAGGCCGCCGTTGGCGCCCAGGTCCAGGGGCACGCCACGCTCCACGGTGGCGCCGCCGGCGATGCGCCCGCCGGCCTGCTGGTTGATCTGCACGCTGCTGCCCCCCGCCGAGGCCCCCGCGCCGCCGACCAGCAGGTTGCCCTGGGCCATGGCGTAGGTGTCCCCGTCGGCCCCCTTGAGGGGCGTCATCAGCAGGGTGCCGCCACGAAGGCTGTCGGCGTTGCCCACCGAGGACACCACCACGTCGAGGCGCTGGCCGGGGCGGGCGAAGGGCGGCAGCTCGGCGGTGACCATCACCGCCGCCACGTTGCGCAGCTGCATGTTGGTGCCGGGCGGCACCGTGATGCCCAGCTGGGAGAGCATGTTGGTCAGGCTCTGGCCGGTGAAGGGCGCCTGCATGGTCTGGTCGCCGGTGCCGTCCAGGCCCACCACCAGGCCATAGCCCACCAGGGCGTTGTCGCGCACGCCGGCGAAGCTGCCGAGTTCGCGCAGTCGCTCGGCCTGGGCCGGCAGGGCCAGCAGGCAGCACAGCGCCAGGAGCAGCACCCGTCCGGCGATACCGGGAATGGGGAGCGTCTTGCGTGGGGTCATGCGATCACCATCAGAAGGGCGAGACGTTGAGGAAGAAGCGCTGCAGCCAGCCCATGTGCTGGGCCTCGTTGATGTAGCCGTCGCCGACGTACTCGATGCGGGCATCGGCCACCGAGGTGGACGGCACGGTGTTCTCGCCGGTGATGGTGCGCGGATTGACCACGCCGCCGAAGCGAATGAACTCGGTACCCTGGTTGATGGCGATCTGCTTCTCGCCCCTCACCCGCAGGTTGCCGTTGCCCATCACGTCCACCACCGTGACGGTGATGGTGCCGGTGAAGGAGTTGTTGGCCTGGGAGCCGCCGCCGCCCTCGAAGTCGCTCTCGCCGGAGACGTCGAAGCCGTACTCGGCCAGGGTGTCGAGGGCATCCGGCAGCTGGGCGAGATCCAGGCCGGCGGAGCCGCTGCGATCGGCATTCGACTGCGCGTTCTTGCTGGCGCTGACCTGCTCGTCCAGCACGATGGTCAGGATATCGCCCACCATGCGCGGCCGGCGATCCTCGAACAGCGGCTGGTAGCCGCGCCGCGGCTGGTAGATCGAGCCGTTGGCCCGCGGTGCCGGCCGTTCGGGGATCTCGATGCGCTCCTGCTCGCCGACCACCGAGGCGTGGGGAATCTGTGCGCAGCCCCCCAGCACCAGCAGGGCCAGCACGGCCAGCCAGCGCAGCGGGCCGAGCCGGCCGGATACGACGCCCATCATGAAGCCTGCCTCCCGTCGCCGATCATGGTCACAGCTGCGCGAGGCGCGCCAGCATCTCGTCGCTGGTCTTCACGGCCTTGCTGTTGATCTCGTAGGCCCGCTGGGTCTGGATCATGCTGACCATCTCCTTGACCACGTTGACGTTGGAGGTCTCGACGTAGTTCTGCAGGACGTTGCCGGCCCCGTTGATGCCCGGCACATTCTCGGTGCGCGGCCCCGAGGCGGTGGTCTCGGCATAGAGGTTGCCGCCCAGGCTCTCCAGGCCGGTGGGATTGACGAAGGTCGAGAGGGTGATCTGGCCGATCTCCTCGGACTGGCTGTTGCCCGGCGTCTTCACCGAGACGATGCCGTCCTCGCCGATGCTCACCGACAGGGCGTTGGCGGGCACGATGATCGCCGGCTCCAGCGGGTAGCCATTGGCGGTGACCATCTGGCCGTTCTGGTCCAGCTGGAAGCTGCCGTCACGGGTATAGGCGGTGGTGCCGTCCGGCATCTGGACCTGGAAGAAGCCCCGCCCCTCGATCGCCAGATCCCGGGAGTTGCCGGTCTGCTCGAGCCCGCCCTGGGTGTGCAGCCGCTCGGTGGCCACCGGGCGCACGCCGGTACCCACCTGCATGCCCGACGGCAGGCTGTCCTGGGCATTGTTCTGGGCGCCCGGCTGGCGCAGGTTCTGGTAGAGCAGGTCCTCGAACACCGCCCGGGACTGCTTGAAGCCGTTGGTGTTGACGTTGGCCAGGTTGTTGGAGATGACGTCCAGCTTGACCTGCTGGGATTCCAGGCCGGTCTTGGCCGTCCACAGTGACTTGATCATGCGGATTTCCTCGTGTTGGTCGGGGCTCAGCTCATCGACAGCAGGCGGTTGGCGCGCTGGGCGTTCTCGTCGGCGGTGCTCATGACCTTGGTCTGCATCTCGTAGCGGCGGGCCACGTCGATCATCGACACCATGGTCTCGACGGCGCTGACGTTGCTGCCCTCCAGGGCGCCGCTCACCAGCCGGGCCTGATCATCCGCGGGCAGCGGCGCCACGGCCCCGTCCTCGCCGGGCGGCGCCCGGAACAGGCCGTCATCGCCGCGCACCAGGCCGGCCTCCCCCGGGGAGACCAGCTTGAGGCGCCCGACCATGGCCAGGGCATCGGCGTCCTGGCCGGCCCCGATCGCGCTGAGCGTGCCGTCGCTGCCCATCGACAACGAGGCGCCCAGCGGCACCTGGATGGGGCCGCCCTCGCCGAGCACCGGGCGGCCGGCGCTGCGCAGCAGGCCGTCGCCATCCACCTGGAGGTCGCCCCGGCGGGTATAGGCCTCGCTGCCGTCCGCCGCCTGCACGGCCAGCCAGCCGTCACCCTGCATCGCCACGTCCAGGGCGCGGCCGGTGTGATTCATGGGGCCCGCGGAGAAGTCGCTGCCCGGGGTCGAGGCGGCCACCGAGGCCCGGGTGTCCAGGCGCGCCTCGCCCTGAACCGGCACCGCGCGCATGGCGTGCAGCTGGGCGCGGAAGCCGGTGGTGGAGGCGTTGGACAGGTTGTGGCTGACCACCGACTGCTGCTCCATGCTCTGCCGGGCGCCGCTCATGGCGGTGTAGAGGATGCGATCCATGGCTTAGCGGCTCAGGTTGATGGAGGCCTGCAGGACCTCGTCCTGGGTCTTGATGGTCTGGGAGTTGGCCTGATAGGCGCGCTGGGTGACGATCATGTCCACCAGTTGCTTGGCCAGGTCCACGTTGGAAGTCTCGATGGCCCCCGCCTCGATGGTCCCCAGCACCCCGGTGCCGGCCTCGCCCAGCAGCTCCTGGCCCGAGGCCGCGGTGGACGTCCAGGCGTTGTCGCCCACCGCCTGGAGGCCTTCCGGGTTGCGGAAGTTGGCCAGGGCGATCTGGCCCGCGGGGCGCGACTGCTCGTTGGTGTAGTTGCGCGTCACGGTGCCGTCCTCCTCGATGGTGATGCCCACCAGGGCGCCGGAGGTGTAGCCGTTCTGGGTCAGATCGCTGGCCCGCGAGCTGTTGCCGAACTGGGTGGAGCCGGCCAGGTTCAGGTCGAAGGTCAGGTCCTGGGGCCCGCCGCCCAGGAAGCCGGCGGAGGCGAAGGTATAGGTCTGGTTGCCGCCGGCGGTCAGCTGGCCGTTGGCATCGAAGGTCAGCTGCGATTGCTGGGGCATGTCGGCGCCGTTCGCCAGCAGCTGGCCATCCATGGCGATGCGCGACGTCCAGGTGTTGGCCGTATCGTCCATCACCGCCGTCAGGTTGGCGGTATCCGGCTGTGTCGCCAGGGCCGTCCCGGCCTGATCTTCGTAGTTGCCGGTACCGCTGTTGTAGTACACGTTGTTGCCGCTGCTGGCGTCGTAGTAGACATCGCGCGGCGTGGCCGTCGTGTTATCTACGCGCTGCTCGCCCTTCTCGTAATAGACGGTGATATTGCGCGGATTGCCCAGGGAGTCGTAGACGGTGAAGTTGTTGGAATAGTGGTAGTTGACGGTGGTCTCGTCGTTGGGCGCCGTTCCCCCGGTCGCGAGGGTGGTCTGGCTGAGCTCGTCGCCGACGACCTCCCGGGAATCCAGGTTGAGGGTGGTGGCCACGTCGGTGGTGGCGCTGGCGGGCATCTCCTCTGACGGCACCTGCAGCACTTCGGGCTGGCCGCCGGTCTCGACGTTGCCGGCCGCGTTGATGCCGTAGCCCATGATCCGGGCCCCCTGGGCGTTCTGCAGGTAGCCGTCCGGCGTCATCGATAGCTGGCCGTTGCGCGAGTAGACCACCTCGCCGTTCTGCTGGAAGCGATAGAAGCCCTGGCCGCTGATGGCCAGATCCAGCTCGCGGCCGGTGGCCTCGATGTTGCCCGCCTCGAAGTCCTGCAGGACCGTCGAGACCTTGGTGCCCAGGCCGGTGGAGCCGGCGAAGACGTCCGCGAACTGGGCGCTGGAGCTCTTGTAGCCCACGGTCTGGGAGTTGGCGATGTTGTTGCCCAGCACGTCGAGGCTGGAGGAGGCGGCGTTCAGGCCGCTGAGCGCTTGTGAGAAACCCATGTCACTATCCCTGCGTTATCTGCGTTGCGAAGCGTGGAGCGGCCGACGCTTTGCCGGCCCGGCTGTCAGAGGATCTGCTTGATGTCGGAGAGCTCGACCCGGCCATAGACGGCGCCCAGGTCCAGGGTCAGCGGCCCGCCGTCCGTGGGCGGCGTCACGCTGCCCACCACCGCATAGTTGAGGCTGTCCACCGGCACCGGCTCGCCGCCGCGGGTGGCCTCGACGCTGACGTGGTAGGCCCCGTCCGCGGCGATCTGGCCGTCGCTGGTCTCGCCGTCCCAGCTGAAGGACTCCACCCCGGCATCGACGCCGCCCAGGTCGTAGCGGTTGATCACCTCGCCGGCCTGGTTGGTGATGGTGACGGTGACGTTGTCCGCCGGCTGCTCGAGCTCGACCCCGAAGGGCGTGGTGGTGACCTCGCCATCGCCTTCCTCGCCCTCGGCGGCCTCGCCCTGGCTGAGCAGGATGCGATCCCCCGGCACCAGCACGCCCTTGCCGATCAGGCCGGACGCCTGGAGGGTCTGGCCGGCATCGATCTGGTCGTTGATCTGCCCCAGGGAGTCGTTCAGCTTCTCGATGCCGCTGACGGTGTTGATCTGCGCCAGCTGGGAGGTCATCTCCTTGTTTTCCATCGGGCTGAGCGGATCCTGGTTCTGCAGCTGCGTCACCAGCAGCGTCATGAAGCTGTCCTGTAGGGCCGCGGACTGCCCCGCCCGGCCGCTCGCCGCGCCGGCGTTGAGGGCGCTGGTCACGCTGGAATCGATGGTGTTCGCCATGGGATCAGCCCTCGCCCAGGGTCAGGGTCTTGAGCATCAACTGCTTGTTGGTGTTCATGACCTCGACATTGGCCTGATAGGAACGCGAGGCCGAGATCATGTTCGCCATCTCCGCCACGGGATCGACGTTGGGCATGCTCACGTAGCCCTGGTCGTCGGCCAGCGGGTGCTCGGGGCGATACTCCTGGCGCAGCGGGGAGGGATCCTCGACCACCTCGCGCACCCCCACGCCGCCGATGCCGGCCCGGGAGGCGGCCCGGCTCTCGAACATCACCTGCTTGGCGCGATAGGCCTCGCCGTCCGGGCCGGCGACGCTGTCGGCATTGGCGAGATTGCTGGCGGTCACGTTCATGCGCTGCGACTGGGCGCTCATGGCCGAGCCGGAAATATCGAACACAGAGAACATCGACATGGATCCGCTCCTGGCTTATTCGGGTTGCATGGCCTTCTTGAGGCCCTGGATGCGACTGTTGAGGATCGTCAGCGCCGTCCGGTAACGCACCGAGTTGTCGGCGAAGGCGGTGCGCTCGCGATCCATGTCCACGGTGTTGCCGTCCAGGCTGGGCTGGTCGGGCACCCGGTAGAGCAGGTCGCGGCCCACCGACGCCGGCCCCTGGCCGGGCAGGTGCCCCTCGGCGGTGCGCGACAGCGACAGGCCGCCGCCGGCCGCCTGGCCCTGCTTCACGGCCCTCTCCAGCTCGCGACCGAAGTCCATGTCGCGGGCCTTGTAGCCCGGGGTGTCGGCGTTGGCGATGTTGCTGGCCAGCACCTTCTGGCGCTCATGGCGCAGCCCCAGGGCCTGCTGGTGGAAATTGAAGGCGGCTTCGAGCTGGTCGATCATCCGGCGCTCCCGGAAATGGAAATTCGTCGAGGGTGCAGAATAGCCAGCCCGCGGTCACCCCAAAGGAACGAACAGCCGGAGGAAGGGGGGCCATTTCCCCGGTTCCGGCAACGCGACGCGCGTTAGACTCGTCCACAGCTCCCGAACAGGACCTCGCCATGACGCCGCGACTCCCCCGCCCGCTGATGCGTGCCGTGCTGGCCGTGCTGACCCTGGCCGGCCCCGCCCAGGCGCTGGCCGAGGCGCCCTGGGTGCAGGCCGCGGGCGCCTTCCTGGAGCGGGAGGCCGCCGGCCTCGGCGAATCGGTGAGCGTCACCCTCCACCCCCCGAACGCCCGCTTCCCGGCGTGCCAGGACCCGCGCCCCTTCCTGCCGGACGGCGCGCGCCCGCCGCTCGGCCGGGTGTCGGTGGGGGTCGAGTGCGGCGGGGCGGAGCGGCGCACCCGCTACCTGCAGGCCGAGGTCGAGGCGATCGGCCGTTACCCGGTCACGGCCCGGCGCATCGCGACCGGCGAGCGCCTCTCCCGGCACGACCTGGCGATGCGCCGCGGCGCGCTGAACCGCCTGCCACGCCAGGCGCTGCGCGATCCCGAGGCCGTCGTCGGCCAGGTGGCGCGGCGTCCGCTGGCCGCCGACCGGCCGTTCCAGGCTCATCAGCTGCGCCCGCCCCACCTGGTGGATCGCGGCGACCGGGTGACGCTGGAGGCGCGCGGCGACGGCTTCCGGGTGACCCGGCAGGCCGAGGCGCTGGGCGCCGGCGGCCGGGGCGAACGCATCCGGGTAAGGCTGGACGACCGGCGCATCATCGAGGGGCGAGTCATCGGCCCCCGCCGCCTGGCGGTGGACGGCTGAATCGGCCGGGGCCAGGCTGGAAGTCACCCGGCAAGGCCATTAAAGTTACGCCTTCGGGCGCCGATAGCCCGGGTAACGCACCGGTCACGAGGCCCTTCACCGTGAAAGTCGACAATCACCATCCCCTGCGTCCCGGCCAGATCGAGCCGCGCGACCCGGCTCGCCAGCCCCAGGGCGCGTCGTCGCCCGCCGACGAGGGCGCCGAGTCGGCGACGCAAACGCATCTTCGCCACAGCGCGGCCGATGCCAGCCAGGACATCGACACCGCCCGGGTCGACGAGATCCGCGAGGCCATTCGCGACGGCCGGCTGGAGCTGGACCCGGAGCGCATCGCCGACGGCCTACTCGCCAGCGTCCAGGACCTGCTCGGCCAGCGGAGCGAGGGCTCATGAGTCTCCAGCGGCTGCTCGAGGAACAGGTCGGGCGCCTGTCGACCCTGCGGGACCGGCTGGAGGAGGAACAGGCGCTGCTGGTGGCCGGCGATATCGACGGCCACCGCCTGCAGGCGGTGGCCGAGGAGAAGACGCAGCTGCAGGAGTCGCTGGAGGGCACCGAGCGGCGCCGCGCCGAGGTGCAGCGGCGGCTCGGCTACCCGGCCGGCCGCGACGGCGCCCGCCAGGCGGCCGCGGATGCCGACTGCCTGGCGCAGTGGGAGGCGCTGCTGGCCACGGCCGGAGAGGTCGCACGGCTCAATGAGCGCAACGGCCGCCTGCTGGAGCTGCGCATGGGCCACAATCAGGAAATGCTCGACTACATCCACCGCCTGGCCAATCCCGCCGTCTACGGCGCCGACGGCCGCACCGGGCTGCAACCGAGACGCCTCGACGCCCGAGCCTGACGCCTCAGGCGGGCGCCCGCCGAGCCGCCAGCCAGGCCTCCAGAGGCTCCGCCGACAGCGGCGCCCCCAGGGCGTTTCCCTGCATCAGATCGATCCCGAGCCCCCTGACCGACGATAGCTGGCCCGGCGTCTCGATGCCCACCGCCACGGCCTCCAGCCCCATCATCGGCAATCCTTTCAGCATGGCCGCCAGGGCGGCGCCCTCACGGGACGTCCCCTCGGGGAGGGCCGCGATCAGCGAGCGGCTCAGCTTGGCCCGGCTCACGGCCAGGCCGGCCAGGCCCATCAGGTCCAGCCCGCCGCGTCCCAAGTCGTTGACCACCAGCCCCACCCCCAGCGCCCGCAGGCGCTTGATCAGGTGCCCGTTGGCCGCCGCCTGGGTGACGAGATCGTCCTGGGCGAACTCGAGGCTCAGCCAGCCGGGCTCGATGGCCTGATGGCGCAGGAAGACATCCAGGGGGCGTCGATCGAAGACCTCCTGGTCGAGCATCTCGGCGCACAGGTTGACCGCCACGGCCAGCTCGGCCAGGGGCGATCCCGCAGACCGCCAGGCCGCATGCTGGGCGACGACGGCACCCAGCACCCAGCGATCCAGCCGCACCTGCTGGCCCAGTTCGGCGACCACCGGCAGGAAGTCGCCCGGCGGCAGCAGGCCCCGCTCGGGATGTCGCCAGCGAACCAGGGCCTCGACCCCGACGCAGCGTCCGCTGCGCAGGTCGAGCTGGGGCTGATAGACCACCCGGAAGTGCCGCTGCGGGGCCATCAGCGCCTCCTGGAGCTGCTGGCGGAACGCCAGGTCGGCCGCCAGCCGCCGGCGCAGGGCCGCGTCGAAGAAGGCATGGCGCCCCGGCTCCACCTCTCCCAGGGCGCTCTCGGCGCCGCACAGCAGCTGGTCGGCGGTTTCGCCGTCGTCGGGCGAGATCGCGATGCCGATGCTCAGGCTCAGCAGCTGCTGGGCACGCCCGCGTGTCCGGAAGGGCGGCTCCATCGCCTCGAGACAGCGCAGCGCGGCGGTCTGCAGGCCGACCGGGGACAGCGGGTGCTCGATCAGGATCCCCCAGCATCCCTCGCTCAACCGCGACAGGCTGTCCTCGCGGCGCAGGGTCTGGGCGAGGCGCCGCTCCACCTGCTGCAGCAGGGCCTCCAGGCCCTCCACTCCGAGCCGCTCTCGCAGGGCCTCGCGCTGATCGAGGCGCGCCAGCAGCAGCCCCACGGGTTGGTCCGGTCGCGAGGAGCGCTCCAGGGCATGGCGCAGGCGATCCTCGAAGAGCCAGACGCTGGCCAGACGGTTGACCGGGTCCCGGTGGAGGCCCAGCGACAGCGACGGACCGCTGAGCCCCTCCTCCCAGGGGTCGAGGAAGGTGAACAGGCGCAACCCCCGAGCATCGGCCGGCGTCCCCGTCATCAGCACCAGGCGATCCTCCGGCCGCTGCCCCAGCCGCACCGACTGCCAGCCGCCCGCCGGGCCGGGGTCGGTCGAGCTCAGATAGGCGGGCCGGCTGACGAGCTCGCCGAGCAGCGCGCCGACCGGCTCCGGGGCCCGGGCGGCCAGCAGCTGGCGGAAGCCGGCATTGACCCAGCGGATGCGGTAGTCGTCATCCACCAGCATCAGGCCGACCGGCGTGCGCTCGACGGCGAGGTGGGACAGCGCCGCCGGCAGGCGCTGCACGGACGCCGGCGTGCCGGAATGGCTGGTTGGTGGTCTGGTGCCGTCGCCCGTCATGCTGCCGTCTCGCGATCTCAAGGTGTCGACATGGTGTCGGCCGAATCGAAGCCTTCTTTAGCGCGAAACGAATGACGAAGCGGGTTCCCTCACGACGCCCGTTGACGGGACGGCCTCGCCTCATGCGAGTGCCTCACCAGCCTGCCCACGCTGGCCTGAAGTATACCAGCCCGGCGGGGGCCCGCCGCCCCGGATCAGGACAGGCCGTCGACCTCGCCGCGCGGGTCGAGCCGGATGCCGAGGCTCGCCGGGCGTCGCGGCATACCCGGCATGCGCATGATGGAACCGCACAGCGCCACCACGAAGCCGGCGCCGGCCGCGAGCTCGGTGTCGCGCACCGGCAGCACATGGCCGGCGGCCAGCCCGCTCATGGCCGGCTCGGCGGCGAAGCTGTACTGCGTCTTGGCGATGCAGACCGGCAGGTGGCCATAGCCCAGGGCCTCGTATTCCTCGAGCCGCTGGCGCACGCCGTCGTCGAGGCTGATGTCGGCGGCCCCATAGAGCCGGGTGGCGATGGCTCGGATCTTGTCCTCCAGCCGGGCCTCGTCGCCATAGGTGAACGACAGCGCCGGGGCGGGCTCCTCCTCCAGCATGGCCGCCACCCGCTCGGCCAGGGCTTCGCTGCCGGCCGAACCGTCGCGCCAGTGGCTGCTGACCACCAGCTCGACGCCCAGTTCGCCACAGGCCTGGCGCAGGGTCTCGTGCTCTTCCGGCGCGTCCTGGTCGAACTGGTTGATGGCCACCAGCAGCGGCACGCCGAAGGTGCGCAGGTTATCGACATGCCGCGCCAGGTTGCGGGCGCCGCGCCTCACGGCCTCGGGATCGACCTCACCCAGGGCTTCCCGAGCCACGCCGCCGTGCATCTTGAGCGCCCGCAGGGTCGCCACCACCACCACGGCGCTCGGGGAGAGGCCGGCCTGGCGGCACTTGATGTTGAAGAACTTCTCGGCCCCTAGGTCGGCGCCGAAGCCGGCCTCGGTGATCACGATATCGGCCAGCGACAGCGCCGCCCGGGTGGCCATGACCGAGTTGCAGCCATGGGCGATGTTGGCGAAGGGGCCGCCGTGGACGAAGGCCGGGTTGTGCTCCAGGGTCTGGACCAGATTGGGGGCCAGGGCCTGCTTGAGCAGCACCGCCATGGCCCCGTCGGCGCCGAGATCGCGCGCCCGGATCGGCCGGCCGCTACGATCCCGGGCCACCAGGATCTCGCCCAGCCGGCGCTGCAGATCGGCCAGGTCGGCGGCCAGGCAGAGGATGGCCATGATCTCGGAGGCCGCGGTGATATCGAAGCCGTCGCGACGCATCACCCCCTGACCGCCCTGGCCGACGGTCAGGTGGCGCAGCGCCCGATCGTTCATGTCCATCACCCGCTTCCAGGCGATGCGCTCGGGGTCGATATCGAGCTCGTTGCCCCAGTACAGGTGGTTGTCGATCAGCGCCGACAGCAGGTTATGGGCGCTGGTGATGGCATGGAAGTCGCCGGTGAAATGCAGGTTGATGTCTTCCATGGGGATGACCTGGGACCGGCCGCCGCCGGCGGCCCCGCCCTTCATGCCGAAGCAGGGGCCGAGGGAGGGCTCGCGCAGGCAGATGGCCGCCCGGTGGCCGAGCCGGTTCAGGCCGTCGCCGAGCCCCACCGTGGTCGTGGTCTTGCCCTCGCCGGCCGGCGTCGGGGTGATGGCGGTCACCAGCACCAGCTTGCCCTGGGGCCGCGCGGCCAGGCCGTCGGTGAGATCATGCGGCAGCTTGGCCTTGTCGTGACCGAAGGGCAGCAGCCGGTCGGCGTCGAGCCCGAGACGGGCCGCGACCTCGGCGATGGGCCGCGGCGGCACCGCCCGGGCGATGAGGATGTCCGGCGAGCCCGGCGGCGGCAGGGTGCCGCTGGGGGGTGACTCCGGCGGCGAGGCCGGGCGAGCGGCGGACCTATCGTCTCGAAACGGGATATAGTCGGTCATCTCGCCCCCCTTCGTGTGCGTCCGGCGGGGCCCGACAACGCCCGCTCCCGGGCCCTGACAGCAGCGTGGTCCGTCTCGGCGCGGGCGAGCATTCCGGTTGCGACATCCGCGTAGTCGAAACGGCCATGACGGAGGCGCCACGCCCCGACGGCGGAAGACGGCACACGAAAAAGGGCCCACGGATGACCGTGGGCCCTGAGATTCTGGCGCGCCCTAAAGGATTCGAACCTTTGACCTTCGCCTCCGGAGGGCGACGCTCTATCCAGCTGAGCTAAGGGCGCACACGGCCCGACGGGGAATGCCCGTCAGGCGAGCCATATCCTATCCTGCCGACCCGGCGGCTGTCCAGCCGGGCGGCCATCATCGCCGCGCCCCGACTGCCGGGGAGTTGATCGGCGACATTTTCCAGTGATTGTCGATCCCGCTATACTGGCGCGCATTGTGCGCTTCATGGCGTCCTGCGGCTGTCGTGATGCCGACCGTGATTCGATGACAAGACCGTCAAGAGGTGGTGAGAGTGAAATCCAGCAAGTTGATCATGGGGTGTCTGGCCCTGCTCGGCCTGACCGCGGGCATGGCCCATGCCCAGGAAGACGTGGACCGCGAGGCCATCGCCGAGCGACTGGCGCCGGTGGGCGAGGTGTGCCTGCAGGGCGAGGATTGCGGCACCGCCATGGCCGCGAGCGGCGGTGGCGATAGCGCCGCTTCCGGCGGCGCCGACGGCGAGACCATCTACAACAACGTCTGCATGGCCTGTCACGACACCGGCGCCGCCGGGGCACCCAAGCGCGGCGACGAGGCGGCCTGGGCCGGTCGTACCGACAAGGGCTTCGAGACGCTGCTGGGCCATGCCATCAACGGCTTCAACGCCATGCCGGCCCGCGGCGGCAACCCCAACCTCTCCGACGAGGAAGTCCAGGCCGCCGTCGCCTACCTGGTGGAGCCGGTCATGGAGGTGCCCGCCCAGGCCGCCGGCGGCGACGACGCGGCCCCGGCCGATGACGGCGCGGACGCCAGCGCCGAACCGGCCACCGCCGGCATCGATGGCGCCGCCATCTACAACAGCGTGTGCATGGCCTGCCACGACACCGGCGCCGCCGGAGCCCCGAAGAAGGGCGACGCCGCCGCCTGGGCGGCGCGTCTCGAGCAGGGCACCGAGACCCTCTACGACCACGCCATCAACGGCTTCAACGCCATGCCCGCCAAGGGCGGCAACCCCGGCCTGTCCGACGCCGAGGTCAAGGCCGCCGTGGATCACCTGCTCGGCAGCGTCGAGTAAGGACGACCGCGCGGGAGACGACAGCGGGGCGCCCTAGGGCGCCCCGCTTGCTTTCCGCCGTCGCCACGGCGCATTGATTGTCGGGTGCGCTCGCAGGCTCGCCTACCCGACCCACGAGGCTTCCATCACTCGCACCTCGCACCTCGCACCTCGCACCTCGCACCTCGCACCTCGCACCTCGCACCTCGCACCCGGGATCATCCCAGCAGCGAGCGGATCCCCGCCAACGCGTCCTGGCCGCGGGCCTGCTTCTTCTCCGGATCCTCACGATCGGCGCGCCCCTCCCACTCCAGGGCATCCGCCGGCAGCTCGTCGAGGAAGCGGCTGGGCGTGCAGTCCATCAGCTCGCCGTAGGCCTTGCGCTGGCGGGCCAGCGTCAGGGTCAGGGTGCGCCGCGCCCGGGTGATGCCCACATAGGCCAGGCGCCGCTCCTCCTCCACGGTGCCCACCTCGATGGCATTGCGATGGGGCAGCAGCTCCTCCTCGAGGCCCATCAGGTAGACATGCGGGAACTCCAGGCCCTTGGAGGCGTGCATGGTCAGCAGCTGCACGCGGTCGGAGTCGTCCTCCTCGGCCTGCTGCTCGAGGATGTCGCGCAGCACCAGCCGCGAGATCGCCGCCTCCACGCCGTCGGTCTCGGTGGCGGTGCTGGTGGCGTCCTCCTCGGGATCGGCCTGCATCGACTTCTCGAGCTGGTCGACCAGAGTCCAGACGTTGGCCATGCGCCGCTCGGCGATGGTCGGCGCGCTGGCGTTCTGGTAGAGCCAGGCCTCGTAGTCCATCTCGCGCAGCATCTCGCGGATGGCGGCGATGGCGTCGCCGCCGTCCATGCGCCGGCGCACCCCTTCGATGAAGTGGGTAAACCTCCCGAGCCGCTCGACGGCCCGGGTCGGCAACTGCTCCGCCAGCCCCAGCTCCCGGCAGGCGGCGAACAGCGAGCTGCCCCGCTCGGTGGCGTAGTTGGCCAGCTTCTCCAGGGTGGTCGGCCCGATCTCCCGGCGCGGCACGTTGACGATGCGCAGGAAGGCGTTGTCGTCGGCCGGGTTGATCAGCAGCCGCAGGTAGGCCATGGCGTCCTTGATCTCGTTGCGCGAGAAGAAGGAGGTGCCGCCGGAGAGCTTGTAGGGGATCTGGTAATGCTGCAGCTTGAGCTCCAGCAGCCGGGCCTGGAAGTTGCCGCGGTAGAGCACCGCGAAGTCGCGCCACTCGGCGCGCTCCTTGATGCGCCGGGTGAGGATCTCGCTGGCCACGCGTTCGGCCTCGGCCTCCTCGTGGCGGTTGACCACCACCCGGATCGCCTCGCCCCGCCCCATGTCGGACCACAGGGTCTTCTCGTAGACGTGGGGGTTGTTGGCGATCAGGGTGTTGGCGGCACCCAGGATGGTGCCGGTGGAGCGGTAGTTCTGCTCGAGCTTGATGACGTTGAGCCGCGGGAAGTCCTCGCCCAGGGTCACCAGGTTCTCGGGCCGCGCCCCGCGCCAGGCGTAGATCGACTGGTCGTCGTCGCCGACCACGGTGAAGGTCTGGCGCTCGCCCATCAGCAGGCGCACCAGCTGGTACTGGCTGACGTTGGTGTCCTGGTACTCGTCCACCAGCATGTAGTGGATCTTGCGCCGCCAGCGGGCCAGGGCCTCGGGATCGTCGCGCAGCAGGGTCACGGGCAGCAGGATGAGGTCGTCGAAGTCCACGGCGTTGTAGGCCTTGAGGTGGCGCACATAGGCCTCGTAGACCCGGGCGGCGAACAGCTCGTCCTCGCTGCCGGCATGGGACAGCGCCTGGCCGGGCCGGACCAGGTCGTTCTTCCAGTTGGAGATGGTCGCCTGGACCTGGTTGATCGCCTCGGCGTCGACCTGGGCGTCCTTGTTCATCAGGTCGCGCAGCAGCGCCTTGGCGTCCTCGGGGTCGAATAGCGAGAAGCCTGGCTTGTAGCCCAGGGTCTTGAGCTCGCCGCGGATGATGTTGAGCCCCAGGGTGTGGAAGGTGGAGACCGTCAGGCCGTGACCCTGGCGGCCCTGGAGCATCTGGCCCACCCGCTCCTTCATCTCCCGGGCGGCCTTGTTGGTGAAGGTCACCGCGGCGATGCGCCGGGCGCTCATGCCGCACTCCTGGACCAGGTAGGCGATCTTGGTGGTGATCACGCTGGTCTTGCCGGAGCCGGCGCCGGCCAGCACCAGGCAGGGGCCGTCGATGGCCCGTACCGCTTCCTGCTGGCGGGGATTGAGCTTGGCGATTCGCTGCTGAATGCTCATGGCGCGGTTTCCTCCACGATCGCGCAGCACGCTGCGCGCCTACAGATGGCCGGCGCCGGGGAAGCCCAGCTGGCGCCAGGCCTCGAAGACCAGCACCGCCCCGGCGTTGGACAGGTTCAGGCTGCGGCTCTCGGGCCGCATGGGGATGCGCAGGCGCTGCGTCTCGGGCAGGGCATCCAGCATGGCCTGGGGCAGGCCGCGGGTCTCAGGGCCGAACACCAGGGCGTCGCCCTCCCGATAGGCCGGCTCATGATAGCCGGTACGGCCCCGGGTCGAAACGGCGAAGACGCGGCCCGGGGCTACCGCCTCGAGGAAGGCCGCCCAGTCCGGGTGCACCCTCACCCGGGCCCACTCGTGGTAATCGAGGCCGGCGCGGCGCAGCCGCTTGTCGTCCAGGGTGAAGCCCAGCGGCTCGATCAGGTGCAGCCGGAAGCCGGTATTGGCACAGAGCCGGATCAGGTTGCCGGTGTTGGGCGGGATCTCGGGCTGGTAGAGCACCACGTCGAGCATCGACGCCTCCTGATATGATGGCCTGGAACGCGCTCGGGCCCCGTCAGGGGCCCGAGAGAGGGGCAGCGAGGCGCTCGTCTCAGTCGTTCGCGACCCCGTAGCGGTCGCGATAGGCACGGATGGCCTCGGCGTGGCCGCGCAGCTCGGCGCCGGCGTGGACCTCCAGATACTCGAGCACCATGTCCAGGGTGACGATGCTCACCACCGGCATGCCGTAGGTCGCCGCCACCTGCTGGATGGCGCTGCGGGCATCGCCGTCGTCGCCGCCCCGCTCCTGGCGATCGAGGGCGACCACCACGCCGGCGGCCTCGGCCCCGGCGCCCTCGATCAGCCCCATCACCTCGCGGATGGCGGTGCCGGCGGTGATGACGTCGTCGACGATCAGGATGCGGCCCTCCAGGGCGGCACCGACGATCTGGCCGCCCTCGCCGTGATCCTTGGCCTCCTTGCGATTGAACGCATAGGGCAGATCGCGGTCATGATGATCCGCCAACGCCACCGCGGTGGCCGCCGCCAGGGGAATGCCCTTGTAGGCCGGGCCGAACAGCACGTCGGCCTCCAGGCCGCTGTCGGCGATGGCCCGGGCATAGAAGCGGCCCAGCTGCGCCAGGGCGCGGCCGGTCTTGAACAGCCCGGCGTTGAAGAAGTAGGGGCTGACGCGCCCGGACTTGAGGGTGAACTCGCCGAAGCGCAGCACGCCCTGCTCGATGGCGAACTCGATGAAGGCCTGCTGGTAGGGTTGCAGGGTCGATGCGGCCACGGAGCCTCCTATCACGTTTATTGGCTGACGCCATTTACCCAAACGTCGAAACGTCGGGTATCATACACGCGCGACGCAAAAGGGACCATGTATGAAAATCGCCACGATCAATGTCAATGGCATCCGCGAAGCGGTGGGTCGAGGCTTCCTCGACTGGCTGGCCAACCAGGATGCCGACGTCGTCTGCGTGCAGAACCTCAAGGCCAAGAGCTTCGAACTCGACGACAGCATTCTCTTCCCGGAAGGCTACGAGGGCTATTTCCTGGACGCCGAGCAGGACGGCTTCTCCGGGGTGGGCCTGTATTGCCGCAAGATCCCCAAGGCGATCATGTACGGCCTGGGCTTCCCCCAGTGCGACCATGAGGCCCGCTTCCTGCAGGCCGACTACGACCGCTTCAGCATCGCCAGCTTCCTGATGCCCGACGGCAGCGACCCGGCCGCCAAGCAGGCCTTCATGGCCCAGTACCAGGAATACCTGTCCAAGATGGCCCGCAAGCGCCGCGAGTACATCATCTGCGGCACCTGGCACATCGCCCACAAGACCATCGACCTGGCCAACTGGGCCGACAACCAGACGACGCCCGGCTTCAAGCCCGAGGAGCGCGCCTGGATGGATCAGGTGCTCGGCCCTACCGGCTTCATCGACACCTTCCGCGAGACCAATCGCGACGCCGGCGAGTACACCTGGTGGCCGGCGCTGGACCAGGACCAGTCCCGGGAGCGCCAGGAGGGCTGGCGCATCGACTACCAGCTGGTCGGCCCCAACTTCCGCCGCCATGTGGTGGACGCCTGGATCGACTACGACGCCACCTTCTCCGAGTACGCGCCGCTGATCGTCGAGTACGACCTGACGCTCTGACGCGCCTCCCTTCGTCGCCGTCGCGCCCGGGTGCGACGCAGGACGCCGGCCTTCGGGCCGGCGTCCTGCGTTCAGGGTCAGCGGCGGATGCCCAGCGCCTGGCGCTGATGATCGAACAGCTCGGCCCCGGCCTTCTCGGCCAGATCGAGCATGGCGTCGAGCTCGGCGCGGCTGTAGGTGCCCGACTCGGCGGTGCCCTGCACCTCGATCAGGCCGCCGCCCTCGGCCATCACCACATTCATGTCGGTGCCGGCGCTGGAGTCTTCCGGGTAGTCCAGGTCGACCACCGGCACGCCCCGGTAGATGCCCACCGAGACCGAGCTCACCAGCTGGTGGAAGGGGTCGCCCTTGATCAGCTTCTCGCGCTGCAGGTAGCGAACGGCATCGACCAGGGCCACGCAGCCGCCGGTGATGGCCGCGGTGCGGGTGCCGCCGTCGGCCTGGATGACGTCGCAGTCCACGGTGATGGTGAACTCGCCGAGCTTCTTGAGGTTCACCGCCGCCCGCAGCGAGCGACCGATCAGCCGCTGGATCTCCAGGGTCCGCCCCCCCTGCTTGCCGCGGGTCGCCTCGCGGCCGCCGCGGGTATGGGTGGCCCGGGGCAGCATGCCGTACTCGGCGGTGACCCAGCCCTGCTTCTTGCCGCGCAGCCAGCGCGGCACGCCGGCCTCGACGCTGGCATTGCACAGCACGCGGGTATCGCCGAACTCCACCAGCACCGAGCCCTCGGCGTGGCGGGTGTAGTCGCGGGTCAGGCGGATCTCACGGGGCTGATCGGGGGCGCGTCCGCTGGGACGCCGGATGTCCGAGGACATGGCACCTCTCTCGAATGGTCGGGGAATGATATCGCCGGCATTCTACACGGTCTGGAGACGGAATCGTTTACACTGCTCTCCCATCGATGCGATACCGGGAGTCTTCCATGGTCCACAGCATGACGGCCTTCTCGCGACAGGACCGCGACGCCGCCTGGGGCCGGCTGCAGCTGGAGCTGCGCTCGGTCAACCAGCGCTATCTCGAACCCCACTTCCGGTTGCCCGAAGCGCTGCGCGACCTCGAGCCGGGCTTCCGCGAGGCCCTTCGCCGCCGCCTGGGTCGCGGCAAGGTGGAGTGCCAGCTGCGCTTCGAGCCGGCCGAGGCCGACGCCTCGCTGGCCGTCAACCGCCCGCGGCTGCGCGCCCTGGCGCAGGCGCTGGACGAGGTGCGCACGGAGGTGCCCGAGGCTCCGCTGCCCGATGCCCTGGCGCTGCTGGGGCATCCCGGGGTGGTCGAGTCGGCGGGGCCGGATCTCGCGGCGATCAAGGCCGAGGCCCAGGCGCTGTTCCAGGCGGCCCTGAACGACCTGCTCGCCGGCCGCGCCCGGGAGGGCGACAAGCTCGAGGCGCTGATCCGCGCACGCCTCGATGGCATCCGCGAACAGGTCGCCGAGGTGCGACGCCTGCTGCCGGGGATCCTCGAGCGCCAGCGCGCCCAGCTGCTCGAGCGGCTGGCGGAGATGCGCACCGAGCTCGACCCCCAGCGCCTGGAGGCCGAGCTGGTACTGCTTGCCCAGAAGGCCGACGTCGCCGAGGAGCTCGACCGGCTGGAGGCCCACGTCACCGAGGTCGAACGCCAGCTGGGCCAGCCCGGCCCCATCGGTCGACGCCTGGATTTCCTGATGCAGGAGCTCAACCGCGAGGCCAACACCCTGTCCTCGAAGTCGGTGGTCGCCGAATCCACCCGCTGTGCCGTGGAGCTAAAGGTGCTGATCGAGCAGATGCGCGAGCAGATCCAGAACATCGAGTAGCCTCGCGATGCCCGTGCGCTCGAACGCTCCCTGCCTCTCGGCGGGCCTGCGACTGGCCCTGCTGGTGTCGCTATGCCTGGCCGCCTGGTCTGCCGCCGGCCAGACCACCCCGGGCGCGGCCGGAGAGCCGGGCGGCGACGATGACGTGATCGTGGTCGGCGGCGACCACTACCACCCGCCCTACGAATTCCTCGACGAGGACGGCCGTCCCGCCGGCTACGATGTCGAGCTGACCCGGGCCATCGCCGAGGTGATGGGCGTCGAGGTGCGCATCGAGCTGGGCCCCTGGAGCGAGATGCGCCGCAAGTTGGAAACCGGCGAGATCGACGCCCTGCAGGGCATGTCCTACTCCGAGGCCCGCGACGCCAGCTTCGACTTCGCCCCGCCCCACGCCATCGTCCATCAGTCGATCTTCGCCCGTCGCGGCACGCCGCCCGTGGAAAGCCTGGAGGCGCTGCGCGGCAAGGAGGTCATCGTCCAACGCGGCGACATCATGCAGGACCTGCTGATCGAGCAGGCGGTGGGGGCCAAGTTGTTCACCACGGACACCCATGCCGACGCGCTCCGTGCCCTCGCCGCCGGCCAGCACGACTACGCCCTGGTGGCCAATCTCCCGGCGCTCTACCTCAGTCGCGAGCTGGGGCTGACCAACCTCGTGCCGGTCGCCCGGCCCTTCTCGCTGCGCTACGGCTATGCGGTGAAGGAGGGCAATGCCGACGTCCTGGCCCAGTTCAGCGAGGGCCTGGCGATCCTCAAGAACACCGGCCGTCACCAGGCGATCTACGACAAGTGGCTGGGCCCCCTGGAGCAGGGGGAAGGCCTGCCGTGGAAGCGGCTCGGCCTGATCGGCGCCATCGCCTCGGCGCTGCTGCTGCTGATTCTGGGCGGCATCGTGGTCTGGAATCGCATGCTCAAGCGCGAGGTGGCGAGCCGCACCGAGGAACTCCAGCGCCAGCAGCAGCAGTTGATCCAGGCCGACAAGATGTCCTCGCTGGGCGTCCTGGTCTCGGGCGTCGCCCACGAGATCAACAATCCCAGCGGCCTGCTGCTGCTGAACCTGCCGGTGCTGCGGGATGCCTATGAGGATGCCCGGCCCGTGCTCGAGGCCCACTATCGCGAGCACGGCGACTTCCCGTTCGGCGGCCTGCCCTACTCGCGCATGCGCGACGAGGCGCCCTCGATGCTCGACGAGATGCTGGAGGGCACCCGGCGCATCAAGCGCATCGTCGGCGATCTCAAGGACTTCGCCCGCCAGGGCAGCCGCGATCTCGGCGAGCGCCTCGACCTCGACGAGGTGGTCCAGACCGCGGTGCGCCTGGTCGACAACTCGATCCGCCAGGCCACCGACCGCTTCGAGGCATACTATGCGGGCGACCTGCCCGCCGTGCGGGGCAATGCCCAGCGCATCGAGCAGGTGGTGATCAACCTGGTGCTGAACGCCTGCCAGGCACTCGAGGGACGCGACCAGGGCATCCGTCTGACCACCCGCCACCTCCCCGACGACGGGGCCGTGACCCTGGAAGTGCGCGACGAGGGTCGGGGCATCGACCCGACGACGCTTTCCCGACTGACCGACCCCTTCTTCACCACCCGGCGCGAGTCCGGCGGCACCGGCCTGGGGCTGTCGGTCTCCGCCGGCATCGTCCGCGAGCATGACGGCGACCTGGCCTTCGCCTCGCGTCCCGGCGAGGGCGCCACCGTCACCCTGACGCTGCCCGTGGCCCCGGCCGACGACGATGACGCCTCCTCTCAGGACGAGCGATGAGCATGAACCTCTATCCCACCTTCGGCCTGCTGCTGGTCGACGACGAGCCCTCCTTTCTGCGCAGCCTGAGCATCGCCCTGGAACGCAGCGACGGCATCAACAACCTCCATCGCTGCGAGGACAGCCGCCAGGTGATGGACATCCTGGCGCGCGAGAACATCGGCCTGGTGACCCTGGACCTGACCATGCCCCACCTGTCGGGCGAGGAGCTGCTGCGGCGCATCGTCGAGGAGCACCCCGATGTCGGGGTGATCGTGATCAGCGGCCTGAATCAGGTGGAGACCGCCGTCGACTGCATCAAGCACGGCGCCTTCGACTACTTCGTCAAGACCGACGAACAGAGCCGGCTGATCGAGGGCATCAAGCGGGCCATCCGCCTGCAGGAACTGCGCCAGGAGAACCAGGAGCTGCGTCGGCGCTTCCTCAATGACACCCTGGAACACCCCGAGGCCTTCGCCGACATCGTCACCGACGACAAGGGCATGCGTTCGGTCTTCCAGTACCTCGAGTCGGTGGCCCCGAGCGGCCAGCCGCTGCTGATCGGCGGGGAGAGCGGCGTCGGCAAGGAGCTGATCGCCCGGGCGGCCCATGAGTTGAGCGATCGCCGCGGCCCGCTGGTCTGCGTCAACGCGGCGGGGCTCGACGACGGCGTCTTCGCCGATACGCTCTTCGGTCACGAGAAGGGCGCCTTCACCGGGGCCGACCGCCCCCGCGACGGGATGATCGAAAAGGCCGCGGACGGCACCCTGTTCCTCGACGAGATCGGCGACCTGAGCCCGGCGTCACAGGTCAAGCTACTGCGCCTGCTGCAGGAGGGGGAGTACTACCCGCTGGGCAGCGACCGGCCCAAGCGGGCGCGGGCGCGCATCGTGGTGGCGACGCATCACGACCTCGAAGCGCGCCAGCGGGAAGGCGACTTCCGCAAGGACCTCTACTACCGACTGCGCACCCACCAGGTGTGGCTCCCGCCGCTGCGGCGACGCCGCGGCGACATCCCGCTGCTGCTGGACCACTTCCTCGCCGAGGCCGCCGACGAGCTCGGCAAGCCCCGGCCGACCTACCCCCCGGAACTGCCGGTCCTACTGGCCAACCACCCCTTCCCCGGCAACGTGCGCGAACTGCGCGCCATGGCCTATGACGCCATGAGCGTCCACCGCTCGCGGACGCTGTCCATGGAGGTGTTCCGGCGCGCCATCGAGCCGGGACGCATGCTCCCCGAGCCCTCAAAGGCCTGCGCCGAACGTCATGTCTTCGCCCCCGACGAACCCCTGCCGACGCTGCACGAGGTCGCCGACCTGCTGGTCCGCGAGGCCATGCGCCGCGCCGAGGGCAACCAGTCGATCGCCTCGCGACTGCTGGGCATCTCCCAGCCGGCACTCAGCAAGCGGCTGAAGAAGCTGCGCGAGGCCGGCCCGGAACCCCTATAACCCGGTCGCCTCGATAACCGGGGTTATAGCGCCATTTATCCCTTTTATTTCAGAAACTTACATGAGAATCATGGCGTCGGGCCGTCGTAGGGTTATACCCCTTCGCGACCGCGTGCCGGCCCACGACTCACGAAGAAAACCAATAAAACAACACGTTAACGGAAAACTCACCATCTGGCATGCGCCTTGCTCCATAGGAAGTGGCTCCGCGAAGGGAGCCACCACATTCCAAGAGCAAGAGGTTCGACGACCGATGCCAACAACAACGAAGGCGGCCACACCGGCCGCGACCGCCTCCCCCGCCATGACGATCGCCAACCAGGGAGGTGCCGCATGCTCGCTCTGATCAACGACCTGCTGTGGGGCAAGGTACTGATCGCCCTGCTGATCGCCGTGGGCGTCGGATTCACCATCGCCTCGCGCTGCGTGCAGTTCCGCTACTTCGGCCGCATGTTCCGCATCCTCGGCGCCAGCCAGGCCTTCAAGCGTGACGGACACGGCCATCTGAGTTCCTTCCAGGCACTGCTGCTGTCGGTGGCCGGCCGAGTCGGCGGCGGCAACATCGCCGGCGTCGCCGTGGCCATCACCCTCGGCGGCCCGGGCGCGGTGTTCTGGATGTGGGTGGTCGGCCTGATGGGCATGGCCACCAGCTTCCTCGAGTGCACCCTGGCCCAGACCTACAAGACCGCCGAGCCCGACGGCACCTACCGCGGCGGCCCGGCCCGCTACATCGCCCGCGGCCTCGGCCGCCGCTGGCACTGGCTGGCCGGCCTCTACTCGGTGCTGCTGCTGGCGACCTTCGGCTTCGCCTTCACCGCCCTGCAGTCCTATGCCGTGGCCACCTCCTTCGACGATGCCTTCGGCATCCCGGCCCGCTACACCGGGCTCGGCCTGGCCCTGCTGGTGGGCCTGATCGTCTTCGGCGGCGTCAAGCGTATCGCCCGGGTCACCGAGGTGCTGGTCCCGGTGATGGCGGGCGGCTACCTGCTGATCGCCCTGGTGGTGCTGGCGCTGAACGCGACACAGTTGCCCGACGTCATCGGCTTGATCGTGAACAGCGCCTTCGGCCTGGAGCCGGCCATCGGCGGCGGCATCGGCGCGGCGATCATGATGGGCGTCAAGCGCGGCCTGTTCTCCAACGAGGCGGGCCTCGGCAGCGCGCCCAACGTCGCCGCCGTCGCCTATATACCGCACCCGGTCAACCAGGGCATCGTGCAGGCCTTCTCGGTGTTCATCGACACCATGATCATCTGCTCGGCCACCGCCTTCATCATCCTGCTCGGCGGGGCCTATGATCCGGCCGCCGGCGCCGGCATCGACGGCATCGCCCTGACCCAGGCCTCGCTGGCCGACCACGTCGGCGAATGGGGCCGCAGCTTCGTCAGCGTTGCGCTGCTGCTGTTCGGCTTCAGCACCATCCTCTACAACTACTATCTGGGCGAGAACAGCCTCGACTTCTTCAGCCGGGGCAATCGTACCCTGTTCAACGCCTTCCGCCTGGCCATCATCGGCCTGTGCACCTGGGGGGCGATGACCGACCTGGGTACCGTCTTCGCCTTCGCCGACACCACCATGGGCCTGCTGGCCCTGGCCAACCTCGTCGCCCTGATCCTGCTGTTCAAGCCGGGGCTACGCATCCTGAGCGACTTCGATGGCCAGATCCGGGACGGAGTGAAGCAGCCGATCTTCGACGCCGCCAGGTTCGACGACCTGAACGTGGATCCGACCGCCTGGGAGATCGAGCCCGAGGACCGCGAGCGGGCCCAGCGGACCGCGGCGGCCGCACCGGCCACCCGATGACCCCACCAGGGCCCGGCTCAACCGGGCCCTCTCCCGCCTGTCGAGGCCTCAGGATGACCACGCCTTCCCGCGCCGCCCGACCGCGGCCCGGCAGCTCGCCGGCGCTGCAGGCCTGGGTGGAAGATATCGACCGTCAAGCCCGAACGAAGCTCGGCATGGGACGGGTCGCCGATTACATTCCGGCCCTGGCGGACCAGGACCCCGAGCGGTTCGGCCTCGCCATCTGCACCAACGACGGGCAGCTGTATACGGCCGGTGACGCCGAGATACCCTTCTCGATCCAGAGCCTGTCGAAAGTCCTGCTGCTCAGCCTGGCCCTGCGTCGCCATGGGGATGCCCTCTGGCGACGGGTCGGCCTCAATCCCTCGGGCATGCCGTTCAACTCCCTGATGCAACTCGAGACCGAGCATGGCAAGCCCCGCAACCCCTTCATCAATGCCGGCGCCATCGTGGTCGCCGACCACCTGGTTGGCGCCTTCGCCACGCCGTCGAAACATCTCCAGGACGTCGCCAGGACGCTTTCCGGCAACGCCGGCCTCCTGATCGACCGGCAGGTCCTGGCCTCGGAATGGCGGCATCGCTCTCGCAACGCCGCGGCGGCCTATCTGATGAAGGCCTTCGGCAACCTCGACAATGAGGTCGACGAGGTCCTGAACGCCTACTTCGCCTGCTGTGCGCTGCGCATGAGTTGTGCCGACCTTGCCGTCACCCTGAACTACCTGGCGGCGGACGGGCACGCCATGACCACGGGCGACCGCTTCGTCCCGCCGGCCATGGCGCAGCGCATCAACGCCCTGATGTTCACCTCCGGCATGTACGATGCCGCGGGGGACTTCGCCTATCGCGTGGGACTGCCGGCCAAGAGCGGCGTCGGCGGCGGGATCGTCGCCATCGTGCCCGGCCGCTTCTCGGTCTGCGCCTGGTCGCCGGCGCTGGATGAACGCGGCAACTCGGTGGCCGCCCAGTACGCCCTCGAACTGCTCGCCGACGACCTGGGCCGCTGGTCCGGCACCCTCCCCGCCGAATGGCCTTCGGGGCGCAAGGCAGCACCCGCCATGTAGTTTTATTACTGTTATAAGGGCCAGAATCCGCATGATCGGCGCCAAAACTTAGACTTTGGTCGCAAACAAAGAGTAAGATTCCTGGCTTAACTCGTACTCGATCGGGCGCTGCCCAGGAGGTTCGCCATGCCGACCACCCCGTCCGGTGCCACCGCGCGTCATCCCCGCCTGGCCGAGCTGGCCCTGGCCCTCGGCGGCTTCGGCATCGGCACCAGCGAGTTCGTGATCATGGGCCTGCTGGAGCGCGTCGCCGGCGACCTCCAGGTCGCCGCCGCCGACGTCGGCTACGCCATCTCCAGCTATGCGCTGGGCGTGGTGGTCGGCGCGCCGTTGATCTCGGCGCTGGCCGCCCGGGTGCCGCGCCGCACCCTGCTCATCGCGCTGATGCTGGTGTTCGCCGCCGGCAATCTCGCCAGCGCCATGGCCACATCCTTCTGGCCCTTCGTCGGGCTGCGCTTCCTGGCCGGCCTGCCCCACGGCGCCTACTTCGGCGTCGCCGCGCTGGTCGCCGCCGCGGCGGTGCCCGTCGAGCAGCGCGCCCGCGCCGTCAGCCGGGTGATGCTGGGCCTGACCGGCGCCATCGTGATCGGCGCCCCGTTGGCCACCTGGGCCGGCCAGGCGCTGGGCTGGCCGATCGCCTTCGCCGGTGTCGGCGTCATCGCCCTGACCACCGCCGCGCTGATCCGGCTCTGGGTGCCCGCCCAGCCCCGCGACCCCGGCGCCAGCCCCCGGCGCGAGCTCGCCGGTCTGCGCCGCCAGCGCGTGCTCTTCACCCTGGGCGTGGCGAGCATCGGCTTCGGCGGCATGTTCGCGGTGTTCAGCTATGTGGTACCGACCCTGTCGACCCAGGCCGGCATGGCGGAGGCGCTGGGGCCCTGGGTGCTGGCGATCTTCGGGCTCGGCACCATCCTCGGCAACCTGGCCGGCGCCCGCGCCGCCGACCGCGACCTGCTCCGGGCGATTCCCGGCATCCTGCTGTGGTGCCTGCTGGTGCAGGGCGGCTTCTTCCTCGCCGCCGACCACCTGGCCTCCGGGCTGCTGTTCGTCGGCCTGGTGGGCACCAGCATGGCGCTGGGGCCGGCGCTGCAGACCCGGCTGATGGACGTCGCGGGCGACGCCCAGACCATGGCCGCCTCGATGAACCATGCCGCCTTCAACGGCGCCAACGCCCTGGGCGCCTGGCTGGCGGCGGTGGTGATCAAGGCCGGGGCGCCCTGGTCGGCCAGCGGCCTGGTCGGCGCCGGCCTGGCCGCCGGCGGACTGCTGGTGTTCTTTACCGGGCGCCGGCTGGAGGAGCGCCCGGCGCGGGCGACCGCCCGCTGAACGCCGCGGCGAAGGCTGCGGGGGCGGCATCGACTGTGCGATACTCCGGCCTTTCCCGCAGTCGCTCACCCGTTGCCAGTTCAGGACTCCGCCCATGGCTCAAGGTACGCTCTTCATCGTTTCCGCTCCCTCCGGCGCCGGCAAGACCAGCCTGGTGCGCGAACTGATCGAAAGCCTCGACGGCATCCAGGTCTCGGTCTCCCACACCACCCGGCCCCGCCGGGAAGGCGAGGTCGACGGCGTGAACTACCACTTCGTCGACGTGGCGGCCTTCGAAGCGATGATTGCCCGGGGCGACTTCTTCGAGCACGCCCGGGTCTTCGACAACTACTACGGCACCTCGCGCCGGGCCGTGGAGGACCTGCTGGCCGCCGGCCAGGACGTGATCCTGGAGATCGACTGGCAGGGCGCCCGCCAGGCCCGCGAGCAGCTACCCGAGGCGGTATCGATCTTCATCCTGCCGCCCTCGCGGGAGGAGCTGGAGCGCCGCCTGGCCGGCCGGGGCACCGACGAGCACGCGGTCGTCGCCTCGCGCATGCGCGAGGCGGTCAGTGAGATGTCGCACTTCGACGAGTACGACTACCTGGTGATCAACGACGACTTCACCACCGCCCTGCGCGAGCTGCAGTCGCTGGTCATCGCCCGGCGCCTGAGCGGCGAGCGCATGCGCGAGCGCCACGGCCCGCTGCTGGCGGCGCTCTTGTCAGGGGAAGCGGGCGTCGAGTAATCTATCCGATCTATTCATCGGTGAATCCCCGGGGCGCTGAGGCGCCGACCGGGGCTTCGCCCGTCAGCATTCAGGAAGGCATCCATGGCGCGAGTCACAGTCGAAGATTGTCTGGAAAACGTCGAAAACCGCTTCAAGCTGGTGATGATCTCCACCCAGCGCTCCCGCCAGCTGGCCCGCGGCTCCCGCGATGCCCTGCTGCCCTGGGAGAACGACAAGCCCACGGTGATGGCGCTGCGCGAGATCGCCGACGGCCTGGTCGACTCCAGCGTGCTGGACGAGCCCATCGAGGCCCCCGTGCGTACCCGTCCGGAAGGCGAGCCGGGCATCCCCGCCGAGGAGTGATCCGCCCGTCGACGCCAACCGCAGGGCCATCACGCAACCTTCAGGGCGCGCCGCATGTTCACCATCGATGACCTGGCCGACCGCCTCGGCGGCTACCTCCCCCCGGACGAGATCCAGCAGGTCAAGCGTGCCTTCTACTATGCCGAGCAGGCCCACGACGGCCAGCGGCGCCGCTCCGGCGAGCCCTATGTGACCCACCCGCTGGCGGTGGCCAACATCCTCGCCAACATGCACATGGACCATCAGAGCCTGATGGCCGCCATGCTGCACGACGTCATCGAGGACACCGGCGTCTCCAAGGAGGCTCTCGGCGAGCAGTTCGGCAAGCCGGTGGCCGAGCTGGTCGACGGCGTCTCGAAGCTGACCCAGATCACCTTCGAGGACAAGGCGGTCGCCCAGGCGGAGAACTTCCAGAAGATGGTGCTGGCGATGTCCCGGGATATCCGGGTGATCATCGTCAAGCTGGCCGACCGCCTGCACAACATGCGCACCCTGGGCGCCCTGCGTCCCGAGAAGAAGCGCCGCATCGCCCGCGAGACCCTGGAAATCTATGCCCGGATCGCCAACCGGCTGGGCATCAACACCATCCGCGTCGAGCTCGAGGACCTGTCCTTCCAGGCCCTGCACCCGATGCGCGCCGAGCGCATCAAGCGCGCCGTGGCCAGCGCCCGGGGCCATCGCCGCTCGGCGATCCGCCAGATCCAGAACAGCCTGCAGCAGAGCCTCGACGACGAGGGCCTGACCGGCTCGGTGGTGGGCCGCCAGAAGCACCTGCTGTCGATCTACAAGAAGATGCGCGACCAGCGCAAGTCGTTCGCCGAGATCATGGACGTCTTCGGCTTCCGCATCATCGCCGAGGACGTCGACAGCTGCTATCGCATCCTCGGCGTGGTCCACAACCTCTACAAGCCGGTGCCCGGGCGCTTCAAGGACTACATCGCCATCCCCAAGGCCAACGGCTACCAGAGCCTGCACACTACCCTGTTCGGGCCCAACGGCATGCCCATCGAGGTGCAGATCCGCACCCGCGAGATGGAGGCCATGGCCAACAACGGCATCGCCGCCCACTGGCTGTACAAGGCCGGGCAGACCGAGCATCCCATCGCCGAGGGCAGCCACGCCCGGGCCCGCTCGTGGATCAAGGGCCTGCTGGAGATGCAGCGCCACGCCGGGGACTCGCTGGAGTTCATCGAGCACGTCAAGAACGACCTCTTCCCCGACGACATCTATGTCTTCACGCCCAAGGGCGACATCATGGAGCTGCCCCAGGGCGCCACGGTGATCGACTTCGCCTACAGCGTGCATACCGACATCGGCAACCGCTGCATCGCCTGCCGCATCGACCGCCACCTGGCGCCGCTGTCGACGCGCCTGCAGAGCGGCCAGACCCTGGAGATCATCACCGCCCCCGGGGCCCGGCCCAACCTGGCATGGCTCAACGTGGTGGTCACCGCCAAGGCGCGCTCGGCGATCCGCCACGCCCTCAAGCACCAGCAGCACACCGAGGCCGTCCAGCTCGGCCGCCGCCTGCTCAACAAGGCCCTGGCGGCGTTCGAGACCAGCCTCGAGGAACTGCCGGCCAAGCCGCTGGACACCCTGCTGGGCGAACTGGAGCTGAAGAGCGAGGACGCCCTGCTGGAGTCCATCGGCCTGGGCACCCGGGTCGCCCACGTGGTCGCCCGCCGGCTGGTCGACCTGCAGCACGGCGAACAGGTCCCGGCCCAGGAGGCCGACAGGCGCCAGCAGGGACCGATCGTGATCAGCGGCGCCGAGGGCTTGGTGATCAAGTTCGCCCGCTGCTGCCACCCGCTGCCCGGCGACCCGGTGATCGGCCACCTCTCGGTGGGCAAGGGCATCGTGGTGCACCGCGCCGGGTGCCGCAACCTGGCCGAGCTGAAGAGCGATCCGGACAAGCTGTTCGCCCTGGAGTGGTCCGAGCAGTCCGACGAGGACTTCCCGGTGCCGCTGCGCCTGGAGGTCGAGAGCCGCCGGGGGCTGGTGGCCGAGCTGGCCGGCCTGGTCACCGACGCCGACGCCAACATCGAGCGCATCGGCATCGAGGAGCGCGACGCTCGCCTGTCGATCGTCAACCTGACCCTGGCGGTGCGCAACCGCGTGCATCTGGCGCGCATCATCAAGCGCCTGCGCAACCTGTCCCATGTGAGCCGCATCACCCGCCTGGGCAATTGAGCCTTCCCGACCCCGCCCGTCGCGGTCGCGGCGGGCGGGGTCCTTCATTGCATCGCGAACAACACGGAGCACACCATGAGCAACAAGGCCGTCATCAACACCGACCAGGCACCCGCCGCCATCGGCCCCTACTCCCAGGCCATCAAGGCCGGCAACACCGTCTACCTCTCCGGCCAGATCCCGCTGGACCCGGCCACCATGGAGATCGTCTCCGACGACTTCGAGACCCAGGCCCGCCAGGTCTTCACCAACCTCAAGGCGGTCTGCGAGGAAGCCGCCGGCGGCCTCAAGGATCTGGTCAAGCTCAACCTCTACCTGGTGGACCTGGATAACTTCGCCATCGTCAATCGGGTGATGGAAGAGTACTTCGACGCCCCCTACCCGGCGCGCGCCGCGGTGGGCGTCAAGGCGCTGCCCAAGGGCAGCCAGGTCGAGGCCGAGGCCGTGCTGGTCATCGGCGACTGATAGCGTTGCCCCGCCCGGCCAGCAGACTCTCGGGATCGGGCACGCCCTCTGACGCAGAGGGCAACGATGCCATGCGCCTGTTCCTGGCCCTGGTCCCGCCGCCGGCCCTGCGCCGGCGGCTCGGCGCGCTGGCGGATGCCGCCCGGACCCGCTGCGGCGGCCGGCGCATGCCGGACGACAGCTTTCACCTCACGCTGGCCTTCCTCGGCGAGCAGCCGGCGAGTCGGGCCAAGGCCATCGCCGACTGGCTATCGAGCTTCACCCCGCTGCCCGGCCGCTGGCGGCTCGACCGCTGGGGCCGATTCCGCCGCCCGGGCATCGTCTGGCTCGGCGGGGCGGAGGGAGAGCCGGCGCTGATGGCCTTGCAGCACCAACTGTGGGACGGCCTAGAGGTCCTCGGCGTCGAGGGCCGACCGACCCGCTTCGTGCCCCATGTCACCCTGCTGCGCAAGGCGACGCACCCGCCGAGCCCCGCGCTGCCGGATGTGGCCCTGAACTGGGACTACGCCTGCGTCGAGCTGATCCAGTCGACCGTCACGCCGCGGGGCAGCCACTATCGCCGCCTGGCGCGAACGCCCGCCGCGCCGGGCGACGCAGGGCGCTAGACGCGGCATCGGGCATTGCCTAGGTGGTGGCCGGCAGGTAACCGCCCTCGCGCAGCACCTGGACATAGCCCTCGCGGAAGGTCGGGAAGCGGAAGCGATAGCCGCTCTCGAGCAGGCGGGCGTTGTCGCAGCGCTTGCTGGCCCGGCGTCGCAGCGGCGACTGGATGGTCTCGGTGGCCTCGACCTTGAGCTGCTTGGCCAGCCAGGCCATCACCTCGTGGAGGGGCGCCGGCTCGCAGTCGCTGGCGAGATAGAGGTCGTGCAGCGGCTCGCCGACCAGCGCGCGGCCGATCAGGTGCGCCAGCACGCCGGCGCAGTCGTCCCGGTGGATGCGGTTGGAATACATCGTCGGGCTGGCCGGGGCGATGCGCCCCTCGCCGACCTGGCGGATCAGCCGGTCGCGACCGGGCCCGTAGATGCCGGAGAAGCGCACCGCGCTGCCGGGCAGGGCATGCTCGACCAGCGCCCGCTCGGCCTCGCGCATCAGCTGCCCCGAGAAGCCGGTGGGCTCGGCGGGGCTGGCCTCGTCGACCGTCTCGCCGTCCTGCTGGGCATAGACGCTGGTCGAGGAGACGAAGAACACATGCCGCGGCGCGCGCTTGCGGGCCCCGAACTCGGCGAGCACCGCCTTGAGGCCATCCGGATAGGCGGCCCGGTAGGCGTCTTCCTCGAAGCGGTCGGCACTCACCACATAGACCAGGATATCGGCGTCCGGCAGCCCGGCCAGGGCCTGGGCATCGCCGAGGTCCGCCGATACGCCCTCGATACCGCTGTCGGCCAGCCGCTCGGCCCGTCGGCGCACGCCGACCACCCGATGACCGCTCGCCCGGAGCTCGCGCCCCAGGGTCGTACCGATATCGCCGCAACCCAGAATCAGCGTCGTCGTCTTCACCTTTCCTTCGCCCCCTGATAAAAAGTCCCTATGACCGATGGGGTGCCCTGACGGATGGGGCCCGCGACCACAGCACTATCGAGGAAGCCCCGGCACCGAAATGACTCTAACAGAACTCCGCTACATCGTAACCCTGGCCCAGGAGCGCCACTTCGGCCGCGCCGCCGAGCGCTGCTTCGTCTCCCAGCCGACCCTCTCGGTGGCCGTCAAGAAGCTCGAGGAAGAGCTCGGCGTGGCGCTGTTCGAGCGCTCCAAGTCCACCGTCCAGGTCACCCCCCTGGGCGAGAAGATCGTCGAGCAGGCCCAGCGCGTGCTCGAGCAGAGCAGCGTGATCAAGGAGCTGGCCACCGCCGGCCGCGACCAGCTGGCCAGCCCCCTGCGCATCGGCGCCATCTACACCATCGGCCCCTACCTGTTCCCGCACCTGGTGCCGGAACTGACCCGTCGGGCGCCCCAGATGCCGCTCTACATCGAGGAGGGCTTCACCGGCGACCTGCGCCGCAAGCTGCGCAGCGGCGAGCTCGACGCCATCATCGTGGCGCTGCCCTTCACCGAGACCGACGTGGTGACCAAGCCGCTCTACGAGGAAGCCTTCGAGGTGCTGATGCCGGCCGATCACCCCTGGGCCGGCCGCGAGAGCATCGACAAGGAGGCCCTCCTCGAGGAACGCCTGCTGCTGCTGGGCGAGGGCCACTGCTTCCGCGACCAGATCCTCGAGGCCTGTCCGGCGATCAGCCACAAGCTCAACAGCCCCCACAACACCCTGACCGCCGAGGGCGGCTCGCTGGAAACCATCCGCCACATGGTCGCCTCGCGGCTGGGCATCACCGTGCTGCCCCGCTCGGCCATCGGCACCGGCCACTACGAGAGCGGCCTGCTGATCAGTCGCCCCTTCACGCCGCCGGGGCCGGGGCGCACCGTGGCCATCGCCTGGCGCGCCAGCTTCCCCCGCCCCCAGGCCATCGACGCGGTCACCGAGGCCATCGCCAGCTGCCGCGCGGCCGAGCCCGAGCCCGCATGAGCGGCCTCGACGCCCCCGTCACGGATATCAAGGGCGTCGGCGAGGCGCTGGCCCAGAAGCTGGCCCGGCTGCGCATCGACGCCGTCGCCGATCTGCTGTTCCACCTGCCGTTGCGCTACCAGGACCGCACCCGCATCACCCCCGTCGCCACCCTGCGCGCCGGCGACGAGGCCGTGGTGGAAGGCGAGGTGGTGGCCGCCGACGTGGTCCGCGGCCGGCGCCGCAGCCTGCTGATTCGCCTGCGCGACGGCTCCGGCATCCTCAGCCTGCGCTTCTTCCACTTCTCGCCGGCCCAGCAGCAGCAGTTCCGCCCGGGCACCCGGGTGCGCGCCTTCGGCGAGGCCAGGGCCGGCGCCACCGGGCTCGAGCTCTACCACCCGGAATATCGCCTGCTCGGCGAGGGCACGCCGGCGGTGGAGGACCACCTGACGCCCATCTACCCGACCACCGAGGGCCTGCACCAGACGCGCCTGCGGGCGCTGATCGATCAGGCCCTGGCCCGGCTGGACGCCGCGCCCGAGGCGCTGCCGGAGTGGATTCCCGAGGCGCTGCGCGAGCGTTTCGCGCTGCCCGAGCTGCATGACTGCCTGCGCGCGCTGCACCACCCGGCCCCCGACACCGACCCCGAGGCGCTGGTCGAGGGGCGTCACCCGGCCGGGCGACGCCTGGCCCTGGAGGAGCTGCTGGCCCACCAGCTGAGCCTGCGCGAGGTGCGCCTGCGCATCCAGGAGGATGGCGCCCCGCCGCTGCCCGACGGCCGCGGCCTGCAGGCCCGCTTCCTCACCCAGCTGCCGTTCTCGCTGACCGGCGCCCAGCGACGGGTGCTGGACGAGATCCGCGCCGACCTGGCCGAAGGGCGTCCCATGCTGCGCCTGGTCCAGGGCGACGTGGGCTCGGGCAAGACGGTGGTCGCCGCCATGGCCGCGCTGTCGGCCATCGCAGGCGGCTGCCAGGCGGCGATGATGGCGCCCACCGAGATCCTCGCCGAGCAGCACTACCGGGCCTTCAAGGCCTGGTTCGAGCCGCTCGGCATCGAGGTGGCCTGGCTGGCCGGCAAGCTCAAGGGCAAGGCCCGGCTCGACGCCAAGGCGGCGATCCTCGACGGCCGGGCACAGATGGTGGTCGGCACCCATGCGCTCTTCCAGGGCGATGTCCACTTCCAGCGCCTGGGGCTGGCGATCGTCGACGAGCAGCACCGCTTCGGCGTCCACCAGCGCCTGGCGCTGCGCGAGAAGGGCGAGGCCGGCGGCCTGACGCCCCACCAGCTGGTGATGACCGCCACGCCGATCCCGCGCACCCTGGCGATGAGCGCCTACGCCGACCTGGACGTCTCGGTGATCGACGAACTGCCCCCCGGCCGCACGCCGGTGAAGACGGTGGTGGTGCCCGACGAGCGCCGCCCCGAGGTGGTGGCGCGCATTCGTCACGCCTGCGCCGAGGGCCGCCAGGCCTACTGGGTGTGCACCCTGATCGAGGAATCCGAGGCGCTGCAATGCCAGGCCGCCGAGGCCACCCGGGACGAGCTGGTGGAGGCGCTGCCGGAGCTCGCCGTGGGCCTGGTCCACGGGCGCATGAAGGCCGCCGAGAAGGCCGAGGTCATGGCGGCCTTCAAGGCCGGCGAGCTGGACCTGCTGGTGGCCACCACGGTGATCGAGGTCGGCGTCGACGTCCCCAACGCCAGCCTGATGATCATCGAGAACCCCGAGCGGCTGGGGCTCTCCCAGCTGCACCAGCTGCGCGGCCGGGTGGGCCGCGGCGCCACCGACAGCTTCTGCGTGCTGCTCTATCACCCACCGCTGTCGGAGCCCTCGCGGCAGCGGCTGACGGTGATGCGCGAGACCACCGACGGCTTCCGCATCGCCGAACAGGACCTGGCGATTCGCGGCCCCGGCGAGGTGCTGGGCACCCGCCAGACCGGCCTGGCGCAGATGAAGATCGCCGACCTGGAGCGCGACGCCGACCTGCTGCCCCGGGTCTCGCCACTGGCCGAGGCGTTGCTCGCCGAGCATCCCGAGGCCAGCCGCCCGCTGATCCGCCGCTGGCTGGGCGAGGAAGCCGGGCGCTACGGGCAGGTCTGACAAAGAGGGAAGAGGGAAGAGGGAAGAGGGAAGAGGGAAGAGGGAAGAGGGAAGCCAAGATAGGGGGTCCTCTTGCTTCTTCAAGGCGCGAAGCGCCGTACTTCCTTCTTCTAGCGGCGCAGCCGCGCTTCCTCAGGCGCGAAGCGCCGCCCTTCCGGCTTACAGCCCCGGGCGACGCCCGGTCACAGGTGCTTGAGCAGCCCCTGCAGCTTCTGCAGGTCGCCGGCGTCACCCACCAGCCGCACCCGGCCGTCCATCATCCCGTCGAGGAAGGCCTTCTGGGTGGGCCTGCGCAGGAGGCGGATCGCGCTGTCGGCGTCCTCGAAGCGCAGCTCGAGGTCGAGATCCACCGGCAGCCCGGGGGCCGTCTCGATGCCCGCGGGCGACATCCGGTAGTGGCGGGCGATGCGCAGGTCCTCGGTGCCGACGCCCCAGTCGAGGCGCTGCAGCGCGTTCAGGCGCTCGCGGAAGGCCGCCTTGCGTGTCCGGGCCCGCTTGAGCAGCACGCCCAGCACCCACAGCATCAGTCGCAACTTCATCGCGGTTCCGTCCGTGGCAGGAAAGCAAACAGAGAGGGGAGTCATCGGCAGCCCGGAAGCGTCGTCCGGCGGCCCTCGGCGCCTGCGGGCGCATGGCAGAGGGCGGAGTCGACCGGAATTGGCCACGCCGGGCTGCCTGGGGGAAAGGCCCGCGCCGCGGGCCGTCTCGCGCCTTACTTGGTAACGGCGTCCTTGAGCCCCTTGCCCGGCTTGAAGGCCACGGTCTTGCTGGCCGGGATGGTCAGCGGCTGACCGGTCTGGGGGTTCTTGCCGGTGCGGGCGGCACGCTCGCGCACGGTGAAGGTGCCGAAACCGATCAGCGAGACGTCCTTGCCGTCCGACACGCTGCCGGTGATCTCATCGAGAATCACGTTGAGCACCTGGCTCGCCTTGTCCTTGGAAAGATCGGCACGCTCGGCGATCGCCGCGGCGAGTTCTGGTTTGCGCATACAGCCCTCCTGGTATGACATCCGGCCGATGGTCCCATCGGCCCCTTGTTGTTCACGGTGAATCCGGTAGTGCCTCACTCGCATGCGGCCGGTACTGGCGATACTGCCGTGATGACGCACCCGCCGGCGAGGCGACATGCGAATGACGCCGTCGTACAACGCTGCTGCCGCGCCCGCCCTGCCGGGGGCGCCGTCGTTGACGTCACTAGCCTAGCAACGGCGGTGCAGCCCGCGCCAGTTCGACTTTCCGACGCACGCAGGCCCCTGTCAACGCAAATCCGATCAAACGTCCGTCTTCGTCCTCCGCCAGGGCACTCAGGTCGCGCCCTTCGCCCTCGATCCGCCAGCGGGCGGGCGGCGCGGTGGGCGGCAGCGAGACCACCGGCAGCAGCGGCGTCTTGACCAGCACCGGCCAGGGCCCGTAGCGCACCTCGGTCGGGGTGCCGGCCAGGGTCCCGGCCAGCGCCTTGGCGCCGGCCTGAAGCGGCTGGACGTACATGGCGTTGAGGCCGTCGACGCAGGCCACGTCGCCCAGGGCATGGATGCCCGGCGCCGAGGTCGCCAGGTAACGGTCGGTATGGATGCCCGCCGGCCCCACCGACAAGCCGGCCGCCTCGGCCAGCGCGACCCGCGGCCGCAGGCCGGTGGCCACCAGCACCAGATCGGCCTCCAGGGTCGTGGCATCGTCCAGACTCAGCCCCACACGGCTCCCCGCCGGCGCCACCCCCTCGACGATGCGGCCAGTATGCAGGGCCATTCCCGCCTCGGCGAAGGCCTCCCCCAGCCCCCGCCCCAGGGGCTCGGGCAGCAGCCTGGGCAGGGGTGCCGGTTCCGGCGCCACCAGCTCGACCCGGTGCCCGCCGGCGACCAGGTCGTTGGCGAACTCGCAGCCCACCAGGCCGATGCCGACGACCACCACCCGGGCCGGCTTCCCCAGGCTCGCCAGGGCCCCCTGGAAGGCGCGATAGTCGTCGAGGTCGTTGACGGTGTGCACCCGGTCGGCGAGGGCGTCGGGGATCGCGAAGGGCGGCTCCGGGACGGCGCCGGTGGCCAGCACCAGCTCGTCCCAGGGCAGGCGCTCGGCGCCGATGGCCAGGGTCCGCGCATGCGGATCGATGGCCTCGACCCGGGTGTGGGTGCGCATCACCACCCCCAGCTGCTCGGCCACCGCCAGGGCATCCCGGGCGGCCAGCCGCTCCGGCGGCAGGCCCTTGGCGAAGCCGGTGGAGAGCAAAGGCTTGGAATAGTCCTCGCCGCCGTCGGCGGTGATCAGGGTGACGGGCCGCTCGGGCTGCCGGGCCCGGACCTGGCGCGCCAGGCCGAGCCCGGCCATGCCGGAGCCGATGATGGTCAGGGGTGCGCTCATGGAACTCCTCGCTGCGGGGGGCGCTCGGCCCGCCATGGTACACTAGCCGCCCCCTGGACAGGATGCGGAGACAGACGTGAACCACGGCCCGGCAATCGCCCCCCGATGGCGCCCCCTGGCGGCGGCGCGCCCGGCCATGAGCCAGGCCTGGTGGCCGTGGGTGGCCTCGCGGGACTCCCTGACCACGCGGCTCACCCGGGCCGGCGCTCCCCGGCGCTTCCGGGTCCGCCTGCTCGACCAGCGCCTGGGCCGCCCGCGCCGCGACGAGGCCCTGGCGCTGGGGTTGCCGCCGACCCGCCGCGCCTGGCTGCGCGAGGTGGCGCTGTGCCTCGACGACCGCCCCTGGGTGGTGGCGCGCTCGGTGGCCCCGCTCCACGGCCTGCGCGGCCAGCGCCTGGAACGGCTGGGCGAGCGCTCCCTGGGCAGCTGGCTGTTCCGCCAGCCGGACCTCGAGCGCGGCCCCATCGAGGTCAGCGCCGAACCCGCGCCCTTCCACGCCCTGCCCGGCCCCTGGGGACGCCGCTCGGTGCTGCGCCACGGCCGCTTCGCGGTGCTGGTCCAGGAGTTCTTCCTGGACGCCATGGCGGATGACCTGGCCCTGCCATCGCGCTAGGCTCCCCGGGTCCGTTCGAACAACCGGGAGACCCAGATGGACCGAACCCTGATGCGCCCCAAGGGCCTGGCCCGGCTGCCCGACTTCCTGCACCTGACCCGCCTCGACCGCCCCATCGGCACCTGGCTGCTGATGTGGCCGACCCTCTGGGCGCTGTGGGTGGCCGCGGAGGGTCTGCCGGAGCGGCGCCTGCTGCTGATCTTCGTCGCCGGCGTCTACCTGATGCGCGCCGCGGGCTGCGTGGTCAACGACTACGCCGACCGCCACTTCGACGGCCACGTCAAGCGCACCCGGGATCGCCCCCTGGCCACCGGCCGCATCGCCGAAGGCGAGGCCAAGGCGCTGTTCGCCGGGCTGGTGGCGGCCGCCTTCGGGCTGGTCTGCCTCACCAACGCCTTCACCGTGATGCTGTCGATCGGCGGCGTGATCCTGGCCGCCGTCTACCCCTTCATGAAGCGCTACACCCACCTGCCCCAGGTGGTACTGGGGGCGGCCTTCTCCTGGGCCATCCCCATGGCCTTCGGCGCGGTGCTCGGTGAGGTGCCCATGGAGGCCTGGCTGCTGTTCGCCGCCAACCTGGCCTGGACCGTGGCCTACGACACCGAGTACGCCATGGTCGACCGGGACGACGACCTGCGGATCGGCATCAAGTCCACCGCCGTGCTCTTCGGCCGCGCCGATACCCTGATGATCGGCCTGCTGCAGCTGGCCACCCTGGCGCTGCTGGGCTGGGCCGGGGGACGGCTGGGCCTGGGCGGCTTCTTCTGGGCAGGGCTGGCCGCCATGGCGGCCACCTTCGTCCACCAGCAGCGACTGATCCGCGGCCGGGAGCGGGAACGCTGCTTCCGCGCCTTCCTCAACAACCACTGGTCGGGGCTGCTGGCGTTCGCCGGCATCGCGCTCTCGCTGTGGCCCGGCGCGGGCGGCTGAATGGGGCGACAGGCGGCGACTGTCACGGTATTGTCACAAGGACATGCTGTCATCGTCACCAACCTGTCATTGACCTTGACCATGAGGCCCCGGGATGACCGCCAAGACCGTACTGATCGTCGATGATGAGGCGCCGATCCGCGAGATGATCGCCGTGGCGCTGGAAATGGCCGACTATCGCGTCCTCGAGGCGGACAATGCCCAGACCGCCCACGCCATGGTGGTCGACCACCAGCCCGACCTGGTGCTGCTGGACTGGATGATGCCCGGCACCAGCGGCATCGAGCTCGCCCGGCGCCTGAAGCGCGACGAGAGCACGGCGGAGCTGCCGATCATCATGCTCACCGCCAAGGGCGAGGAGGACAACAAGATCCAGGGGCTGGAGTCCGGGGCCGACGACTACATCACCAAGCCCTTCTCGCCCCGCGAGCTGGTGGCGCGGCTCAAGGCGGTGCTGCGCCGGGCCACGCCCCGCGGCGTCGAGGAGCCGGTGGAGGTCGAGGGCCTGGTCCTCGATCCGGTCAGCCATCGGGTCAGCGTCGACGGCCAGTCGCTGGAGATCGGCCCCACCGAGTACCGGCTGCTGCAGTTCTTCATGACCCACCAGGAGCGCGCCTACACCCGCGGCCAGCTCCTCGACCAGGTGTGGGGCGGCAATGTCTACGTCGAGGAGCGCACCGTGGACGTCCACATCCGCCGCCTGCGCAAGGCCCTGGGCGAGCCCCACCAGCAACTGATCCAGACCGTGCGCGGCACGGGCTACCGTTTCTCCGCCAAGGGCTGACGTGGGACGGCTGTGGCGACGCGAACTGTGGCGGCTGGCGGCGCTGCTCGCCGTCGGCCTGCTGATCGGCTGGCCCTTCGGCGCCATCGGCTACGGCCTCGCGACGGCACTGGCCCTCTACCTGGCCTACCAGCTCCGCCAGCTGCATGCCCTCCAGGAGTGGCTGACCCACCACCCCCATGACGAGCCGCCGGCCGCCTCGGGGCTATGGGGCGAGCTGTTCGATCGCCTGTACCGCTACCAGAAGGGCCAGCGCCTCACCCAGCGCCGGCTGCGCGACACCCTGAGGCGCATCCAGGAGTCCTCGGAGGCGATGCGCGACAGCGTGGTGATGCTCGACCGCCACGGCGACATGGAATGGTGGAACAGCGCCGCCGAGCGCATGCTGGGGCTGCAGCCGGCCCACGACCGCGGCCAGCACATCACCAACCTGCTGCGCGACCCGCGCTTCGTCGACTACTTCCATGCCCGGGACTACCGCGAGCCGCTGACGCTGTCGTCGCCCATCGACGAGCAGATGATCCTGCAGTTCCAGATCACCCTCTACGGCGACGACGAGCGCCTGGTGATGGCCCGGGACATCACCCGCCTGCACCGCCTGGAGCAGATGCGCCGGGACTTCGTCGCCAACGTCTCCCACGAGCTGCGCACCCCGCTCACCGTGCTCGCCGGCTACCTCGAGACCTACGGCGACATGGCCGACCAGCTGCCGCCACGGCTGGGGCGGGGCATCGTGCAGATGCAGAGCCAGGCCGAGCGGATGCAGAACCTGGTCAACGACCTGCTGCTGCTGTCGCGGCTGGAGATCGACCAGGGCGGCCAGGACGATGCCCGCCTCGACCCGGCGAGCCTGCTGGACACGGTGCGCCGAGACGCCGAGGCCCTCTCCGCGGGTCGACAGCGCCTCGAGGTGAGCATCGAGGACGTCCGCGGCCTGCTGGGCAGCGAGAAGGAGATCCACAGCGCCGTCTCCAACCTGGCCTTCAACGCCGTGCGCTATGCCGGCGACGACAGCCGCATCGTGCTGCGCTGGCGCCCCTGGCAGGACGGCGCCTGCCTGGAGGTGGAGGACGACGGCGAGGGCATCGATCCGCTGCATATCCCGCGCCTCACCGAGCGCTTCTACCGGGTCGACAAGGGCCGCAGCACCGCCACCGGCGGCACCGGCCTGGGGTTGGCCATCGTCAAGCACGTGCTGCTGCGCCACGACGCCCGCCTGGAGATCGACTCCCGGCTCGGCGAGGGCGCCACCTTCCGCTGCGTCTTTCCCGCCCACCGGCTGGTCGGGGACCGGGCGACGGCCGATTCCCGCCGCGCCGGCGCCGGGGAAAGCTGATCCCGGTCAAGGCGGGCGCGATTTCACCGGCCGGAGGGTCAAGCCCCGGGCGGCGGGGACGAAAGACCGGATAGCCCCTTGCCTTCCCCCGGAGCCGCTGCCATGTCCCGCTTCCTCCACCGCCTGCCCGTCACCCGCAAGTTCTGGCTGGTGCTCGCCCTGCCCCTGCTGGCCCTGGCCTGGTTCGCCACCAGCGGCGCCCTGGAGCGCCAGCGACTGGCGGACAACATGGACGACCTCGTCCAGCTGACCGCCCTGTCGGGCCGCGCCGGCGACCTGATTCATGCCCTGCAGCTCGAGCGCGGCATGACCGCCGGCTACCTGGGCAGCGAGGGGCGTCGCTTCGGCGAACGGCTCGAGGCTCAGCGCCCGGAAAGCACGGCACGCCGCGACGCCTTCGAGGAGGCCCTGGCCGAGCTGGGGGCACAGCGCCTCACGCCGGCGCTGCGCGAGGCCGCCACCCGGGTGCGCCGCCAGCTGGCCGAGCTGCCCGAGCTACGCCGGGACGTGGACGCGCTGACGGCCGACACCGGGTCGGCCGTGGCCCGCTACACCGCCATGAATCAGGCGCTGATGGCCATGGTGGAGCGCCTCGCCCACGCCGCGGAGGCCGCGGACATCACCCGCGTGCTGGGCGCCTACGCCGGCCTGCTCCAGGCCAAGGACCTGGCCGGCATCGAGCGTGCCCTGCTGGCCAATGCCTTCGCCGCCGATGCCATGTCGGGGGCGCGCTATCGGCGCCTGCTGTCGCTGCAGGGGCGCGAGGCGGCCTTCCTGCAGGGCTTTCGCGGCCTGGCCGGCGAGGCCCTTCGCGAACGGCTCGACGCGGCCCTGAGCGGACCGGAGATCGCGCGGGTCGAGGCGCTGCGCGAGCGCGCCCTGTCCGCGGGCGTCGCCGGCGACTATGGGGTCGACGCCGGGCAATGGTTCGACCGGCAGACGCGCAAGCTCGAGCGGCTCAAGGCGGTGGAGGACGCCACGGCGACGACCATCCGGACCCGCGCCCTGACCCTTCGCGACGCGGCGCGAGGCGACTTCTGGCGATACCTGGCGATCGCGGCCCTGGCCGCGGTGCTGGCGCTGGGGCTGTCGAGCCTGATCGTGCGCAGCATCCTCGGGCCGCTGGCCGGCAACCTGGCGATCATCCGCGGACGCGGCAACGACCTGACCCAGCGCCTGAGCGTACCTGGCAGCGACGAGCTCTCGGCGCTGTACGACGCCTTCAACCAGGCCTCGGACGAGAGCGAACAGCTGGTGGGCAGCATTCGCCGCGGCGCCCGCTCGGTGGAGACCGCCAGCGGCGAGATCGCCCAGGGCAACCAGGACCTGGCCCGGCGCACCGAGGAGCAGTCGGCCTCGCTGGTGGAAACCGCCTCCAGCATGCAACAGATCACCGCCACGGTTCACCAGACCGCCGAATCGGCCCGCCAGGCCGAGCAGATGACCGACCGGGTCGCCGAGGAATCCCAACAGGCGAGTCGCGTCGCCGAGCGCGCCGGCGAGGCCATGCAGCGCATCCATGCGGCCAGCCGGCGGGTCAACGGCATCGTCGGCACCATCGACGAGATCGCCTTCCAGACCAACCTGCTGGCTCTGAACGCCTCGGTGGAGGCGGCCCGCGCCGGCGAGCAGGGTCGGGGCTTCGCCGTGGTGGCCGGAGAGGTGCGCCAGCTGGCCAGCCGCAGCGCCGAGGAGGCGCAGCAGATCCGCCGCCTGATCGACGACAGCGTGGCCCATGTCGGCGACGGCGAGGCCCTGGTCAAGGCCACCGGCGGCTCCCTGGCGACCATCGCCGGGCAGGTGCGCGACCTGGATGCCCTGGTGAGCGAGATCTCGGCGGCCGCCGCCGAACAGTCCGGGGGTATCGAGCAGATCCACCGGGCCATGGCCCGGCTGGAGGAGGTCACCCAGCAGAACGCCGCCCTGGTGGAGCAGGTGGCCACCAGCAGCCGCTCGCTGGACGACCAGGCCGGCGACATGAGCGCCCTGATCGGGCGCCTCCGGATCTCGGCGTCGGCGGCCGACGCCGAGGCGGCGCCGGTGGCGATGCCTCCGGCCCTGCCGGCCTGAGGCGGTTCGGTAGGGCACCGCTTGCCGCTGCCCCTGCTTCGTCCGTCGGCAGGTGGGCGGCTCGCCCCCACCTGCCCGCACGGCGTCTCTGCCTAGCTCCCGAACTCCGCGATCTCGGCCTCGAAGGCACGTCCCGCCGCCTCCGAGGTGTCTGCCTCATACACCACCAGCCGCTGACGGCGGCGCTCGTCCAGCACCAGCGTCATATGGTCGAAGGACACGCTGCCGAGGCCTTCGAGCCGATACCGGCGACGTCCCCGGCATTCGGCAGCGACCCGATACCGCTCCCAGCAACAGCGAAACGCCGCCGATTCGTGGCGCAATTCATCGACGAGAGTGCGCATCGCCGGATCGTTCTCCGCGTCCCGGGCGAAGTCTCGCTGGAAGCTGCCCAGCATCCCTGCAACCTGGACCTCCCACTCCTCCAGGCGATCCCGCAACCCCCGGTCGGTGAACAGCAGTCGAATCAGGTTGGGTCGGCCGGCGAACGCATATAGGCGCGCCGCGGCCCGATTCCAGAGCAGCACGTCCCAACGCGCATCGAGGACGAAGGCGGGGCGTCGCCCGAGGTCCTCGACGAGACGTCGAGCCATGTCCCCGACCGCCTGCACTTCTTCGCAAGCGGCGGGCGGAGGCCCCTCCAGGCCCGCCAGATGAAACAGGTGCTGGCGCTCTCGAGGAGCCAGTCGCAGCACCTCGGCGAGGCGCTCGAGGAGAGATGGCGAGGGGCGAATCGCACGCCCCTGTTCGAGCCAGGTGTACCAGCTCACGCCGACGCCGGCGAGGGCGGCGACTTCCTCGCGTCGAAGCCCCGGGGCACGACGGCGATGTCCTCTCGGCAACCCGACCTCTTCCGGCTTCAGGCGATCACGGGCATGGCGCAGGAAGGCCGAGAGCTCTTGGCGGGTGCGACGCAGGCGCGACTGGGGCATGGGATGACTCTGAGTAATATGATAAGCGGCTATATAGTAACAGGCTAATGGAGTGCACATAATGACCGCTCCCCGTCCACAAGGAGAACGTCATGATGCGTCACGGCGCGCTACACTCCGCCGATCTTCCCGGGTTCGGCCTGACCGCCCTGTTGCTCGGAGCCTTTCTCACCATCTTCGACACCTTCGTCGTCAATATCGCCCTGCCGAGCATCCGTGCGACCTTCCAAGCCGACTTCGGCCGGGCCGGCCTGGTCATCGTGGCCTATGAGCTTGGCTTCGGCGGCTGCCTGCTGTTGGCCGGACGGCTAGGCGACGCCTTCGGGAGCCGACGACTGTTCCGGCTCGGTATCGCCGCCTTCATCGCGACTTCGCTGTGGTGCGGCGCAGCGCCGAGGATGGAATGGCTCATCCTCGGCAGGCTATTGCAGGGGGTCACGGCGGCGCTGTTCTTCCCGCAGATCTACGCTTTCCTTCGCCGGGTCGGCGAGGCGGAGTCTCGCCATCGTCTCTTTGCCAGACTGGGCATGACCCTGGGCCTCGCCGCCATCGCCGGCCAGGTGCTGGGCGGCCTGCTGATTCATGCCGATGTGCTCGGACTAGGCTGGCGGGCCATCTTCCTGATCAATCTTCCACTGGGCCTGTTGATCCTGCTGGGAACCTCGCGTCTGCCTCGTGCGGCGGAACACTCCGTGCGGAGCTTCGATGTGCCTGGCGCCCTGCTCGGCACCCTCGGGCTGTGGGGGCTTTTCGCTGCCCTGCTGGAGGGGCCAGAGCGCCACTGGCCCTCCTGGACAGTCGTCAGCCTCACCGCCGGGCTGGCGCTGCTCGCCCTGCTGCTGGTGCACGAACGGCGACTTGCCCGCGCCGGCGGGGCGCCGTTGATCGATCCCGGCATCTTCCATCACGCTCGGCTGCGCCTCGGGCTGGCCGTGGTGTTGATCGTCTATGCTTCCGCGACGGCCCTGTTTCTCTCCTTCGCCATTCTGGTTCAGGCGGGGCTCGGCCTCTCGGCATTCGCGGCCGGCCTCACCCTCTCGCCGGCCAGCCTGGGGTTCGTGGGCGCCTCGCTGCTGGCGCCTCGACTGCGACGGCGCCTGGGGGAGTCGATCCTGATCGGGGGCGGAACGCTCTATGCCGGAGGATTTCTCCTGCTGTCGACAGCGGTCGCGCATGCAGCTCCCCATGATGCCTGGCCCCTGGTGCCCGCGCTGGTGGTGCTTGGCATCGGCCAGGGGCTGACCATGCCCCCCTTGCTGAACTTCGTCCTCGCAAGCCTGCCGTCGCACCGGGCCGGCATGGCCTCGGGCCTGATCAGCACCACACAGAAAATCGGGGGCACCCTGGGCGTCGCGGTCGCCGGACTCTTCCTCGGCCCGGTGATGCTCGGCGGCCCGGAGGACCAAGCGCATGCCTTCGCGGAGGAGATGCAAGTGCTCGGCGGAGCCGCCTTGATCGCCACCCTGCTAGTTCGTCAGGCCACGACTCGGGAGCGGTCTGACACAACCGCCATCTCGAGCTAGCCCATCGCCCGTCCCGCGGCACATGGTGCTCGACGCGACGGCCCCCGGAGCGATCCCCCTCGGCGACGCAAGCCCCCGGGGGATCGCAGGGCGCACGCGCCTGTTCCCGAAAGGGAGCAGGCGGGCCCCGATGGACCGAGCGATCGGCTGCGCGAGTGGGTCAAGGGGTCTTGGCGGCGGCGCCGGGCACCAGGTCGCGATAGTGCCGATCCCACATCAGCACCGCCGCGGCCACGGCCCCGGGCAACAGGAAGAGGTTGGCCAGCGGCAGCCAGGTGATCAGGGTCACCCAGCCGCCGTAGCTCAGCGTCGCCCAGCGGCGGGCGGCGAGGCGCCGGCGCATCTCGGCGAAGGGCACCTTGTTGTTGTCCATGGGGTAGTCGAGGTAGGTGATCGCCATCGTCCAGGCCGAGAACAGCGCCCAGAGCAGCGGGGCGATCAGGTTGATCACCGGGATCCAGCTGATCACGAACAGTGCCGCCATGCGCGGCAGGATGTAGGCCAGCTTGACCAGCTCGCGGCCCAGGGCGTCGACCCCCGTGCGCAGGAAGCCGCGGTCGTCCAGCGGCGGCTGGCCGGTCACCCGGCGTTCCACCTGCTCGGCGAGGAAGCCGTAGAAGGGCGCGGCGATCAGATGGGTCACCAAAGTGAAGCTGAAGAACACGATCAGCACCAGGCTGACCAGGAACAGCGGCCAGATCAGCCACGACAGCCAGTCGAGCCAGCCCGGCACCATGGCCATCCAGCCGTCCAGCCAGCCGCCGAAGTGGCCCAGCACATAGGCGAGCATGGCCGCGTAGACCACCAGGTTGGCCAGGATCGGCAGGAACACATAGCGGCGCAGGCCGGGCGTGAAGACCAGACGGGTCCCCCGAGTCAGCGCCGTGAAGGCATCCAGCATGGGTCTCTCTTTCCTCCGTCACGACGACGCCGGCCGTCGCCAGGGGCGACGGCCGGCTCATGGGCGGTGTCGGCAGGCCGGCATCAGCTCTCGCCGAGCACCTCGTCGCCGAGATCATCCGGATCCTGGTGGCGGATGTCGAGCCCCTTGACCAGGTAGACGACATACTCGGCCAGGTTGTTGGCGTGGTCGCCGATCCGCTCCAGGGCGCGCAGGATCCACATGATGCCGAGCACCGGCGAGATGGCCCGGGCGTCCTCCATCATGAAGGTCATCAGCGAGCGCATGGCGGTCTTGTACTCGTTGTCGACCTGATCGTCCTCCTGGACCACGCTCAGCGCCAGCTCGGTGTCGAAGCGGGCGAAGGAGGTCAGGGCGTCGCGGACCATCTTGCGCACGTGCTCGCTGATGATGCGCACCTCGACGAAGCCGCGGCTGCCGTTCTGGCTTTCCACCAGTTCCAGGGCGTTGCGGGCGATCTTGCTGGCCTCGTCGCCGATGCGCTCCAGGTCGGAGGCGGCGCGGATCACCGCCAGCACCAGGCGCAGGTCGGAGGCCGCGGGCTGGCGGCGCGCCAGCACCCGGGTGCACTCGTCGTCGATCTTGATCTGCATGTCGTTGACCGCACGATCGTTCTCGACCACCCGCTGGGCCAGGCCGGAGTCGCCGTCGAGCAGCGCCCGGACGGCGTCCTGGACCTGCTTCTCGACCAGGCCGCCCATGGCCATCAGGTGGGTCTTGAGCTCCTCGAGCTCATGATTGAACTGCCGCGAGATATGCTGGCTGTGGATATCGCTGGTGATCTCCATGAGACTCTCCTGAGGGAGCAGGGCGTCAGGCCATGCGTCCGGTGATGTAGTTCTCGGTGCGCCTCAGGCGCGGATTGGTGAACAGGGTGTCGGTGGGGGCGTATTCCACCAGCTCGCCGTCCTGCAGGAAGGCGGTGTAGTCCGAGACCCGCGCCGCCTGCTGCATGTTGTGGGTGACCAGCACCAGGGTCAGGCTCGACTTGAGGTTGCGGATCAGCTCCTCGACCTTCAGGGTCGAGATCGGGTCCAGGGCCGAGGCGGGCTCGTCGAGCAGCAGCACCTCGGGGCCCACCGCCAGGGTCCGGGCGATCACCAGGCGCTGCTGCTGGCCGCCGGACAGCGACCAGGCCGAGGCCTGCAACCGATCCCTGACCTCGTCCCACAGGGCCGCCGAGCGCAGCGCCCACTCCACGATGTCGTCGATGCGCCGCTTGCGCAGCCCGCCCTGCAGGCGCAGCCCGAAGGCAACGTTGTCATAGATCGACATCGGGAAGGGATTGGGCGCCTGGAAGACCATGCCCACCCGGCGTCGCAGCTCCGCCACCGCCACCTCCGGCGCATGGATGTCCTGGCCCTCCAGGCGGATCGAGCCTTCCCGGCGCACTTCCTCGTTGAGGTCGTGCAGCCGGTTGAGGGCCCGCAGCAGGGTCGACTTGCCGCAGCCCGAGGGCCCGATGAAGGCCGTGACCCGATGCCGTGGCACCCGCAGGGTCAGGTCGCGCAGGGCCGCGGTATCGCCATACCACAAGCCGAACCCCGAGACCTCCAGACTGGTGGCCTCGGGCGCGAAATCGACGAAGGCTCCCCGCGAGGGGGCCGGGTCCCGCTTGACCGACATCGAATACCCCGTTGGCGCGACGGCCGCGTCTCAGTGCTGCGAGAGGGTGCCGTGGCGCGATCTCAGATGATGACGCAGAAATATTGCAGTCAGGTTAAGCACCAGGATCACCAGCACCAGCAGCAATGCCGTGGCATAGATCAGCGGCATCGCCGCCTGGACATCGCCACCGTGGAAGGCCGCATCGAAGATATGGTAGCCCAGGTGCATGAATTTCCTTTCAAGATGCAGGAAGGGAAAGTCGCCGTCCACCGGGACCTGGGGCGCCAGCTTGGCCACGCCCACCAGCATCAGCGGCGCCACTTCCCCCGCCGCTCGGGCCACCGCCAGGATCACGCCGGTCAGCATCGCCGGCGTGGCCATGGGCAGCACCACCCGGGTCAGCATCTCCAGCCGGGTCGCGCCCAGGGCCAGGGCCCCCTCCCGCTGGCGGTCGGGGATCCGCGCCAGGCCCTCCTCGGTGGCCACGATCACTACCGGCAGGGTCAGCAGCGCCAGGGTCAGCGAGGCCCACAGCAGGCCCCCGGTGCCGAAGGTCGGCGAGGGCAGGGCGTCCTCGAAGAACCAGGCGTCCAGGCGCCCGCCGAGGCCGTAGACGAAGACCCCCAGGCCGAAGACGCCGTAGACGATGGAGGGCACGCCGGCCAGGTTGCGCACGCCGATGCGCACCAGCCGGGTCAGGCGCCCCTGGTGGGCCACCTCGTTGAGATAGACCGCCGCCAGGACCCCGAAGGGGGTGACCAGCAGCGACATCAGCATCACCAGCAGGATGGTGCCGAAGATCGCCGGCCAGACGCCGCCGGCGGTGTTGGCCGCCCTCGGCCCCTCGGAGAGGAAGCGCCAGACGCCCTCGGCCCAGGCGACGAGCTTGCCCCCGACGCCCATGGCGTTGGGACGGGCGGCGCGCAGCACCGCCTCGACGGGCTGGATCAGGCGCCGGCCATCGACGCTCTCGAGGAGCAGACGGTCGCCGGCCATCTCGGCGCGCAGGGCCCGCAGCCGCGCCCGCACCGCCTCCAGCGCCGCCGTCGAGCCGGCCGCATCGTGCTCGAGCCGGCGAACCAGCGGCAGCAGGGTCTGTTCGCGCAGCCGGTCGATCGCCTCGCGCTGCCGCTCGAGCCGGGCCAGCCGCGCCCGCAGGGCCGACCAGGCGGCCTCGCCCTCGAGGCGCTCGCCCTCCTCGGGAAGCCAGGCCACCAGCCGGCCGACGAAGGCCCCCCAGCGGCGACGCTCCAGCACCACCAGGTCGTCGGGATGGTCGACCCGCTCGATGGCGTCCACCGGCACCCAGTCCCAGAGGGCGCCGTCCAGGTCGCGATTGTCGGTGCGGTACAGGCGCTCGCGCCCCGCGTCTCCCGGCAGGGGGGCCTCCTTCACCGCGCGACCGGCCAGCACGCGGCCGTCCGACAGGGTCACCCGGTCGACGTCGGCGGGCCAGAAATGCCCCAGGCCCCGCACCGCCAGCAGCCCCAACAGCAGCACCAGCAGCAGCACCGACAGCGCCACGCTGCCGGCGGCCAGCCAGGCCCAGGGCCCTTCGCCGCGGGGCAGCCGACCGCGACCGCGCCACCAGCGGCTCACGGGGCCCCTCCCAGGCGCCGATAGCGACGCCTCAGGCGGCTCCGGACCACCTCGGCCAGGGTGTTGACCAGGAAGGTGAAGACGAACAGCAACAAGGCGGCCAGCAGCAGCAGCCGATAGTGCAGGCCTCCGGGCGCGGCCTCGGGCAGCTCGATGGCGATGCTGGCGGCCAGGGAACGCAGGCCGTCGAGGGGGTTGGCGGTCATCAGGGCGGTGTTGCCGCTGGCCATCAGCACGATCATGGTCTCGCCCACGGCCCGACCGGCACCGATCATCACCGCCGAGAGCACCCCGGGACTGGCCGCCGGCAGGACCACCCGCCACAGGGTCTGCCAGCGGGTCGCCCCCAGCGCCTGGGCGCCCTCGGCCAGGCTGGCGGGCACGCCGGACAGGGCATCCTCGGCGAGCGCATAGATGCTGGGCATGACCGCGAAGCCCATGGCCATGCCGACGATGACGGCGTTGCGGCCGGCATAGTCGAGGCCGAGGGTGGTCTCGATCCAGCCGCGCAGGTCGCCGCCGAACCAGGCGGCCTCCAGCGACGGGGCCAGCCAGGCCGCCAGGACCGCGACCAGCCCCACCCAGGGCAGCAGCCACAGCGCCGCCCAGCCCAGCGGCAGCCGGCGGCGCAGGCCGCCGGGCAGGGCCCCCCGCAGGCCGCCGGCCAACAGCAGGCCCGGGGGCAACAGCAGCACCAGGGTCGCCGCGAGGGCCAGCTGGCGCTCCAGCCAGGGGGCCAGCACCAGGCCGGCGACGAAGCCGATGACCACGCCGGGCAGCGCCTCCATCAGCTCCAGGGTGGGCTTCAGGCGGGTCCGCAGGCGCCGCGACATGAACAGCGCCGAGTGGGCGGCCGCCCCCAGCGCCAGCGGCACGGCGATCAGCAGCGACCAGGCCGCGGCCTCCAGGGTCCCCCAGGCCAGCGGCGCCATGCCGAAGCGCGGCCCAGGATCGCTGTCCGGCAGGGTCGGCTGCCAGCGATGGGCCGGCGCCTCGAGCCCGGGATACGACTGGGGCAGCCACAGGGTCTCGAGATCGACCTCGGGGCCGCCCGGGCCACCGCCCCAGAACAGCGGCAGCACCTCCACCGCCAGGAAGACGCCGATCGCCATCACCGCGGCGATCACCCCGATGCCGCCGGCGGTGATCAGAGCCGTGGCCAGGCGGTCACGGCCCTGCCGCAGGCGGCGTCTCAGGGGCATGTCGGGGGCGGCGTCGCGCATGGCGGTCCTGAAGGTGGCATGGGTTAGCGGAAAAGTACGACATTGTCATGACAGCGGCGTGACAGGCTCAATCACCGGCCGACGGCAGGCCGAGGCGTCGACGCTGCGCCGCCAGGGCCTCGGCCGGCAGCGAGACGAAGCCCAGTTCCTCGACGATGGCCTGCCCCTCCGCGGACAGCACCAGCGACAGGAAGGCCCGCTCGGCGGCGGGCAGGTCCCCGTCCGGCGGCCGATTGACGTAGAGGTGAAGGTCCCGGGCCAGCGGATACGCCCCGCGTCGCACCGCCGCCGGCTCGGGCCGCCGGAGGCGCCCCTCGGCGTCGCGCAGCGCCAGGGCCTTCACGCCCGGCGTCAGGTGATTGAGGCCGGCGTAGCCCAGCGCCCGGGGATCGTCGGCGACCGCCGCCACCACGGCCGCCGACCCCGGATGCTCGTTGACCTCGGGGCGGAAGCTGCCGCCGCACAGGGCCTCGCGCCGGAACAGGCCGTGGGTGCCGGACACGGCATTGCGTCCGTGCAGGGCGATGCGTCCGCTCGGTCGCGCCAGCGCCAGGGCCTGCCAGCGACGGATGCCGCGGGGCGCCCCGCAGCGACGGCTCTCGGAGAAGATCGCATCGAGCTCGGCGCGGGACAGGGCGGACAGCGGGTTGTGGCGATGCGCCACCACCACCAGGGCATCCCGCGCCACCACGATGTCCCGGGGCGGATAGCCGTAGCGCGCGACGAAGGCCGCGCGCTCCGCCTCGGTCATCGGCCGCGACATGGGGCCCACCAGGGTCGTGCCCGCGGTCAGCGCCGGCGGGGCACTGGCCGAGCCGCTGGCCTGGAGCTGAACCCTGAGCCCGGGATGCTCGCGGCCGAGCCGCTCGCCCCAGCGCAGCATCAGCCCCGCCATGGTGTCGGAGCCGACGGTGTCCAGGGTGCCCACGCCGTGGTCGGCCAGGGCCGGTGCGGCGCCCGGGGCGACCAGCAGCAACATCAGGCCGATCAGCCATCCTCGGCGCATGGCCGCCATCATCTCTCCTCCCGCAGCGGACGTTGGGGGCGCGGCGTGAGGCCACAAGGGTGGAGCCGCCGGGCCCTTGGCGTTTATGATAACTCACCGATTCGAGCCCATTTTCGGCCTCCGAGACCTCCCGCACAACAACAAGCCAGGCAGCCCCATGAGCGAACTCGACGATATCCCGGCGCCCCGTGGCCAGCTGACCCTCAAGCTGGTCGCCAGCCGCCAGGACACCAACTTCCATGGCGACATTCCCGCCGGCTGGCTGGTCGGCCACATGGACCAGGCCGCCGAGCTCGCCGCCGGCCGCGAGGCGCGGGGGCGCACCGCCACCGTGGCCATCGAGGCCATGGACTTCCTGTGCCCGGTGCGGGTGGGCTCGATGGTCAACATCTTCACCGACGTCCGCGAGATCGGCCACAGCTCGATCAAGATCGACGTCGAGGTGTGGAGCCGCGCCCCCCACGAGCGCGACCCCGACGAGCTTCACAAGGTCACCGAGGCACGCTTCGTGACCGTCGCCCTGGACGACAACGGCCGCATTCGCGCCGTGCGCCAGAGCGCCTGAGCGCCTGAGCGCCTGAGCGCGGCGAGGGCATGGGCGCCCGACCGGCGCCCCCGGCCGCCCGGGATCAGCCGACCAGGCCGTCCCGCGCCTTCAGGTAGGCGGCCTCGCCGACGTCGGTGAAGGGGCGCACCGTCCGCTGGAAGTCCCGATAGGCATCAAAGATCCGCCGCGAGGCCTCGTCGCGCTCCACCTGCTCCCGGATGACTCGGCGCGAGGACTCGTGGAGCGCCGCCATGACGTCCTCGGGGAAGCTCCGCAGCTTCACGCCGTGCTCCTCGACCAGGGTCTTCAGGGCCTCGGCGTTGCGATAGGCGTATTCGCTGATCATCGCCAGGTTGGCGGCCCGGGTCGCCTCGGTCACCACGGCCTGAAGGTCCTCGGGCAGGGCGTTCCAGGCGTCCAGGTTGACGGTGCCCTCGAGGATGGCACTGGGCTCGTTCCAGGCCGAGGTGTAGTAGTAGTCGGCGACCTGATGCAGGCCGAAGGCCAGGTCGTTGTAGGGCCCGACCCAGTCCGCGGCATCGAGCACGCCGGTCTGCATGGCGGTGAAGATCTCGCTGCCGGGGATGGTCAGGGTGGTCACGCCGATGCCGTTCATGGCCTCGCCGGCCAGCCCCGGCAGGCGCAGCTTGAGCCCCTGCATGTCCTCGAGCGAGGCGATTTCCTGCTTGAACCAGCCGGCCATCTGGGTGCCGGTGTTGCCCACCGCGAAGGGCTTGAGGTTGTGCTCGGCATAGAGCTCGTCCCAGAGTTCCTGGCCGCCGCCATGATAGAGCCAGGCGTTGGTCTCGGTGGTGGTCATGCCGAAGGGCACGGCGGTGAAGAACTGGGCCGCGGCGACCTTGCCTCGCCAGTAGTAGGAGGCCGAATGGCCCATCTCGGCGGTCCCGGCCGAGACGGCGTCGAAAACCTCCAGGGCCGGCACCATCTCGCCGGCGCCGTGGACCCGTACCCGCATGCGCCCGCCGGACATGCGCTCGATGCGCGCGGCGAGGTCGTTTGCCCCGGTGCCCAGGGCGGGGAAGTTCTTGGGCCAGGAGGTCACCATGTTCCAGGTGACGGTCTCCTGCGCGCTGGCGGTGTTGACGAAGGGGGCGGCGGCGACGCCGGCGGTACCGGCGCCCAGGGTCTTGAGGAAGTTGCGACGCTCCATGGCGAGGGCGGCTCCTTGCTGTTCTTTATCGTGGCCGCATGCCGGACGGCATGCCCGTGTCCGTCCGGCAGTATGCGCGAAAGCCGATTTCACCGGCAAGCGAACGCCCCTCGGCTCCGGCCCCGCGCCGGGAAGCGACGAGCGAGGTCGGGGGAAGACCGGGGCATCGCGCCCCCGCCGCGGGGAATCCTAGAGCGGCGTGAGCTTGGCGAAGCCCAACACCAGCCACTTGTCGCCCTCGCCCTCGAAGCTGACCTGGACCCGGGCGCGCTCCCCGTCGCCCTCGGCGTTGAGGATCACCCCCTCGCCGAACACCGGGTGGCTGACCCGCTGGCCCAGCGACAGCGAGGGCAGGTCGGCGCCGCCGTCGACGCCCTCCTGGCGCGGCCCGGGGCGCGAGGCGGTGACCGGCCGCGAAACCTGGCCGCGCAGCCGCACCTCCTCGAGAAACTCCTCGGGCAGCTCGCGCAGGAAGCGCGACGGCCGCTGGAAGGTCTCCTTGCCGTGCAGCCGGCGCAGCTCGGCGTGGGTGAGATAGAGCTTCTGCATCGCCCGGGTCAGGCCCACGTAGCACAGCCGGCGCTCCTCCTCGAGGCGACCGGGCTCCTCCAGCGACATCTTGTGGGGGAAGAGCCCCTCCTCCACGCCGGCGATGAACACCACCGGAAACTCCAGGCCCTTGGCCGAGTGCAGGGTCATCAGCTGCACGCAGTCCTCGAACTCGTCGGCCTCGTGCTCGCCGGCGTTGAGCGCCGCCTCGGCGAGGAAGGCCTCCAGGGCGGCCATGCCCTCGCCGACTTCCACCGGTTCCAGGGCCTCGCCCTGGGTGAAGGCCTTGGCGGCGGTGACCAGTTCCTCCAGGTTCTCGACCCGGGCCTGGCCCTTCTCGCCCTTCTCGTTGCGGTGGTGCTCGACCAGCCCGGAGCGCTCGACGACATGATCGATGATCTCGTGAAGCGCCATCCCCGAGGTCTGGTCGTCGAGCCGCTCGATCAGGTCGGCGAAGGCTCGCACCGCGCCGACGGCGCGGCCCTTGAGGGAGCCGTCGAGCTGGGCGTCGTGCAGGGCCTGCCACAGCGAGACGCCGGCTCGGCGCGCCCGCTCGCGCAGCACCTCCACGGTGCGGGTGCCGATGCCGCGGGCCGGCACGTTGATCACCCGCTCCAGCGAGGCGTCGTCATCGCGGTTGATCAGCAGCCGCAGGTAGGCCAGGGCGTTCTTGATCTCGAGGCGCTCGTAGAAGCGCTGGCCACCGTAGATGCGATAGGGCACCCCCTGGCGGATCAGGGTCTCCTCGATCACCCGGGACTGGGCATTGGAGCGGTAGAGGATGGCGATCTCGCGCCGGTTGCTGCCCTCCTCGACCTTCTCGCGCAGGGTGTCGACGATGTAGCGGGCCTCGTCCAGGTCGTTGAAGCCGCCGTAGACGGAGATCGGCTCGCCGCGATCGCCGGCGGTCCACAGCTCCTTGCCCATGCGCTCGGCGTTGTGGCGGATCAGGGCGTTGGCGGCGTCGAGGATCGCGCTGGTGGAGCGGTAGTTCTGTTCCAGGCGCACCGTCCTGGTGGCCGGGAACTCCTGCTCGAAGCGGCGGATGTTCTCGATCCGCGCGCCGCGCCAACCGTAGATCGACTGGTCGTCGTCGCCGACCACCGTCATCGGGGTGCGCATGCCGGTGAGCAGCTTCAGCCAGGCGTACTGCAGGGTGTTGGTGTCCTGGAACTCGTCGACCAGCACATGGGCGAAGCGCTCCTGGTAGTGGGCCAGCAGCGCCGGATTGTCGCGCAGCAGCTCCAGGCTCCTGAGCAGCAGCTCGCCGAAGTCCACCAGGCCGCCGCGCTCGCAGGTCAGCTGGTAGCGCTCGTAGAGCTCGACCATCTGGCGCATGTAGGCGTCGCCGTGGGCGTCCACCTGGTGCGGGCGCAGCCCCTCCTCCTTGCAGCCGGAGATGAAGGACTGCACCTGGCGCGGCGGGAAGCGCTCGTCGTCGATGTCGTGGTCCTTGAGAAGCCGCTTTATCAGGCGAAGCTGGTCGTCGCCGTCGATGATCTGGAAGTGCTGGGGCAGGCGGGCGTCCTGCCAGTGGGTGCGCAGCAGGCGATGGGCGATGGAGTGGAAGGTGCCGACCCAGACGTGGCGCAGCGAGATGCCCAGCAGGGCCTCCAGGCGGGTGCGCATCTCCCGGGCCGCCTTGTTGGTGAAGGTCACCGCCAGCACGGCGTAGGGCGAGAGCCCCTCGGCCTGCATCAGCCAGGCGATGCGATGCACCAGCACCCGGGTCTTGCCCGAGCCGGCGCCGGCCAGCACCAGCATGTTGCCCTGGGGCGCGCTGACGGCCTCGCGCTGGGCCGGGTTCATGTGATCGAGGATCGCCGTGACGTCGTCCATAGCGGGAAGGCATCGCTGCTCAAAAAATGAGCGCATAGCTTACCATAACGGGCCGCCGCCGAGAGCCGGCGGCTCGCCGTCACTGGCATCGCGTCCCAAGGCCGTTTAGGATCCCCGCTTTTCTTAGTGCCAGTGAAGAATGGACTCTGCCATGGCCAAGCTCGCCGCCTTGAATGCCGTACGCCTGCCCGCCGCCTCATCGTTGAGGCGGCTTCCGAATCGCAAGAATGCCGTCTCGTCGCGCGAGCTCGCTCTCTTCGATGACCGTACCCTCTTCTACGATGTCTTTATCGATGCCGAGGCTTCACGTCTGCGCGCCATAGGCCCCCCTGCTCTCAACCTACGGAAAGCACTCGCCAGGATGACGCTCAGGATCAATGGGGCACGCGTGCGCTATCGGCTTCGCGAACTCCCGGAGCAGAAGCTGTCACTGCTGGAAGCTCGTATCACTCCCCTCGCCATCAACGACATCTCGTTCGAGCTGGGCGACTTCGTATCCCGACATCGACTCCCCCCGCTTGCCCTGCCCAAGGGAAGAAAGGTTCTGGCCGCCATTTCCAAGAACAATCGACTGGAGTGGATCTCTGCCTGGGTCGATTTCTACCGCCACAACTACGGCATCGATGATGTCATCCTCTATGACAACGGCAGTGACAATATCGAGGCACTGGAGACGGCGCTACGAGGCCGCGCCACCGTAATTCGCTGGAACTTTCCCTATGGTCCTCCCGGCAGGCGACACAACAAGTTCGCCCAGCCTGGCGCCCTCAATCACTGCCTCAGAAAGTTCGCCGGACAAGGCCGACTCTTCAACTTCGACATCGACGAGCTGTTGATCGCCGATCCCGACCAGCTGGAAACGGAGCTGGAAGGACGCGACACCCTGTATTTCGAGAGCTACAACGTGCCCTTCGTGCGTCCCGAGCGTGCCCCCTACACTCACTTCGACTTCACCCGGCGCTATGCCGAGCGACGTCGATCGGCACGCAAGTTCGTCTGCCTGAGCGAGGGCGTGGACGTGATCTCCCAGCACAACACGTGGAGCCCCCTGCTCCTGCCCGGAAAACGCCCGCTACGCCGCAACCGGCCGCAGCGGATGACCAGTGAACACGCCTATTTCCTGCACTTCCTCGGCATCACCACCAACTGGCAGCCACACCTGAACAAGCTCGAAGAGGTCGGCCTCGATGGACTGGTCCTCGATGACAGCCACCTGCGTCGTCGTCCGAAGAGCACAGCGACAGGGGACGCCTTCACTCCGAATGCGGATCCGGTTCCGGAAAGCGCAGCGGATTGAGGCTCTTCTTCACCGCCTTGAGCTGCTCGGCCAGCCTGGGCCCGCGGGTCTTGGCCACGCCCACCGCCAGGACGTCGACCAGCACCAGGTGGGCGATCCGCGAGCTCATCGGGGTGTAGATCTCGGTGTCCTCGTGGACATCGATGTACAGCGGCAGGGTCACCTCCTCGGCCAGCGGCGAGCCGCTGGGGCACAGGCCGATCACCGTGGCGCCGGCCTCGCGGGCCAGGCGCACGCTGGCCACCAGCGCCCGGGTGCGCCCAGTCTGGGAGATCGCCACCACCACGTCGCCTTCCTTGAGGGTCACCGCCGACATGTTCTGCATGTGCGGATCGGCGTAGGCCGCCGTGGAGATCTGCAGCCGGAAGAACTTGTGCTGGGCGTCGAAGGCCACCGCCCCCGAGGCGCCGAAGCCGTAGAACTCCACCCGGTTGGCCATCGCCAGGGCATTGATGGCGCGATTCAGCGACTCGTTGTCCAGGCGGTCGCGCACCGACAACAGGGTGCCCACGGTGGAATCGAAGATGCTGTGGGAGAATTCCGCCACCGAGTCGCTGTCGTTCATCGAGAACTGGGCGAACTGGCTGCCGGTGGCCAGCATCTGGGCCAGCTTGAGCTTGAAGTCCTGGAAGCCGTTGCAGCCCAGGGCCCGGCAGAAGCGCACCACCGTGGGCTCGCTGACCTTGGCCTCGGTCGCCAGGTCGACGATGCGCATGTGGATCACTTCCTCGGGGTTGCGCAGCACGAAGCGTGCCACCTTCTGCTCGGAGCGGCGGAAGTGCTCCATGCGGCGTCTCATTTCATCGAACAGGCCAAGGCTCACGGGGCACTCCTTGTGGAACATCGGGGTCGTGGTGCCCAGTATGCCCCAAGCGGGCGTCCGATGGGCACTACCGGGGGCTCGCGGGCGTTGGCGAGCCGCCATTCATCATTCTGTCAAGTGGGGTATAGTAAGAAATGCAGTGTCGCGCAGCGTCAATGATGCCGGCACCCTCACTGCAGACAGGAGAGTCGATCATGCGCAATGTCGAACGGTTAACCTCCGTCAAGAGCGAGCTTCTCGACATCTTCATGAGCATGGAAGTCGCCGAACACGAACAGCGCACCCGCAGCGCCGCCCAGCGCAACCTGCGGGCGCGCCGCGGCATCGAGCTCCACGAGGAGTTCAAGCGCCTCAGCCAGGACATCGCCGACCTCCCCGAGGACGACGCGGAGATGCACTGAGCCGCGGGGCCAGACGCGACGAGCCCCGCACGCGGCGGGGCTCGTCGTTGGCGTCGTCGCCCGGGGCGACGCGGACGCTCAGAGGCTGGACACGAAGACCGCGATCACGCCGATCGGCGCCACGAAGCGGGACACGATGGTCCACACCGTCGCGGCGGTGTCGCCGAGCCCGAGCTCCTGCCGCACGCTGTCGCGATCCAGGAACCAGGCCACGAAGACCACGGCCATCAGGCCGGTGAGCGGCAGCAGGAACTTGCTGGTCACGGTATCCAGCAGGTCGAAGACGTTCAGGCCGAAGATCAGCACGTCGCTCCAGACGTTGAAGGCCAGCAGCGCCGCGATGCCCAGCGCCCAGGTCGCCGCGCCGGCCACCAGGGTCGCGCCGACCCGCGACAGCGGGGTGCGCTCCTCGACGAACTCCACCACCGGCTCCAGCAGCGAGATGGCCGAGGTCAGGGCGGCGAAGGTCAGCAGCAGGAAGAAGAACAGCCCCAGGATCACGCCGCCGCCCATGTTGCCGAAGGCCAGCGGCAGGGTGACGAAGATCAGCCCCGGGCCGGAGCTCAGGTCGAGGCCGTTGGCGAAGACGATGGGGAAGATCGCCAGGCCGGCCACCAGCGCCACCGCGGTATCCAGGATGATCACGGTGCGGGCGGTCTTGAGCAGGTTCACGTCCTCGCCGAGGTAGGAGCCGTAGGCCATCATGATGCCCATGCCCAGGGACAGGGTGAAGAAGGCCTGACCCATGGCCGCCAGCACCACGCCGCCGTCCAGGGCGCCGAAGTCGGGGTTGAACATGAAGCTCAGCGCCTCGCCGAAGTGACCGGTGGTCATGCCGTAGCCGACCAGCACCACCAGCAACACGCCGAGCGCGGGCATCAGGCTGCGCACGGCGCCCTCCAGACCCTTGGTCACGCCCCGGGCCACGATGCCGATGACCAGCAGCATGAACACCGAGTGGCCGGCCAGCAGCAGGCCGGGATTGCCCAGCATGTCGCTGAACAGGCCGCCGATGCCGTCGGCGTCCTGACCGGTGAAGCCGCCGGTCACGGAGCCCAGGGTGTAGTAGAGCGACCAGCCGCCGATCACGCTGTAGAAGGAAAGGATCAGGAAGGCGCCCAGGATCCCGCTGATGCCCACCAGCATCCAGGCCTTCGTCCGCCCCGAGGCCTTGGCCAGATCGGCCATGGAGTTGGCCGGGTTCTTCTGCCCCCGGCGGCCGACCAGCCACTCGGCGATCAGGATCGGCAGGCCCACCAGGGCGATGCACAGCAGGTAGACCAGCACGAAGGCCGCGCCGCCGCTGTCACCCACCATGTAGGGAAACTTCCAGATATTGCCCAGACCGACCGCGGACCCGGTGGCCGCGAGGATGAAGGTCAGTCGGGATGACCACTGTGCATGGGTAGATTTCGACATGTTTCACCTTGATAAAGCGTGTCGTCACCGATCGATCGGATGCGATGACGGCGTTGTGATTGTAGTCGCCACGTCCACGGGGGCCGGATCGCGGAACCCCGTATTCAAGGGCATAACGCATGCCAAGCAGGATCGCTGCCGAAGCTACGCTCCCGCCGCCAGGGCGGGAACCTCGGGAGGAATATCATGGGAATCACGCGGGATAAACGATCAACTCCACAATATTCCATGGCAAGTGACGATCAAGCCGTAAAAATATCCGATCATACGCTTGGTGGCCAGCCATGGCGGGAAAACCACCGCGGCGTCTGACGTCGATCAGAACAGCGCGGCCTGGCATTCGCCGGGAAAGGCCGGCAGGGCGGGCAGCCCGGCTCGCTCGGCGACGGCCGCATGGAGTCGGCGCGCCAGCTCGGGGGCGCGGCGGTTGTCGGCGGTGTGCACAAAGAGGCAAGGGGTTTTCCCCTGTTTTATCCACAGGGCGAGGCGCTCGATCCAGGGCGCGAAATAGCGGATATTGGTCGCCTCGTCAACATGCCCGATGAAACGGATGACGGGAAAGCTCCCCGTGGAAAGCACGTGCAGCGGGCGTTTCGGCTTCTCGTGCTGAGCCTGCCGCAGGCCCGGATGGCCGCCGGCCGGGGTGGAGAACAGCGGGCGGACGTCGAGCATCACCCGGTTCGCGCCATGAGTTATCAACAATCGGTTGAGGGCCGCCTCGGCGCTCCCCTTGTGGAAAAACTCGCTATGGCGCACCTCCACGGCACAGGGCAGCCACCCCGGCCAGCGCGACAGCAGCGCCTCGAGACGCACCAGCTCGGCGGCGCCGAAATCCCGGGGCAGCTGGACCATCATCGGCCCCAGTCGATCGTGCAGCGGCGCCAGGGCCGCCAGGAAAGCGTCCAGATCGTCCTCGATCCCGGCCAGGCGCCGATCGTGGGTGAGCGCGGCGGGAAGCTTGAAGCAGAAGCGGAAGCCGGACGGCGCCTGCCTGGCCCAGGCCGCCACCGTCTCGGGCCGGGGCGCGCCGCTGTAGAAGGTGGTATTGCCCTCCACCGCGGAGAAGACCCGGGCATAGTCGCCCAGGTGGCCCTCCCCGCCGCCATGGGGCGGATAGAGCCCGCCCCGCCAGTCGGGGTTGGCCCACATCGGCAGGCCCAGGTGAAGGCGCGGCGTCGCGTCCCGCGACGCCGCGGCGCTGGCGCTCATTCCACGGTCACGGACTTGGCCAGGTTGCGCGGCTGATCCACGTCGGTGCCCTTGAGCACCGCCACGTGGTAGGCCAGCAGTTGCAGCGGCAGGGTATAGAGCAGCGGCGCCAGGGCATCCTCGACGTGGGGCAGGCGCAGCACCCGGATACCCTCGCCGTCCTCCAGGGCCACCCGCTCGTCGGCGAAGACGAACAGTTCGCCGCCCCGGGCCCGGACTTCCTGGAGGTTGGACTTGAGCTTGTCGAGCAGGGCATCGTTGGGCGCCACCGCCACCACCGGCATATCGCCGTCGACCAGCGCCAGGGGGCCGTGCTTGAGCTCGCCGGCGGGATAGGCCTCGGCGTGGATGTAGGAGATCTCCTTGAGCTTGAGGGCCCCCTCCAGGGCGACGGGAAAGTGCGGTCCGCGCCCCAGGAAGAGGGCATGGTGCTTCTCGGCGAAAGCCGCGGACAGCGCCTCGATGGCGGGATCCAGCGCCAGCACCTCGGCCACCTGGTGGGGCAGGCGGCGCAGCGCCTCGACCAGGGTCGCCTGCTCGTCGGCGTGCGCACCGCGCACCCGCCCCAGCGCCAGGGTGAAGAGCATCAGGGCGGCGAGCTGGCTGGTGAAGGCCTTGGTGGAGGCGACGCCGATCTCGGGGCCGGCCTGGGTCATCAGCGTCAGGTCGGACTCCCGGACCAGGGAGCTGCCGGGCACGTTGCAGATCGCCAGGCTGCCCAGGTAGCCGAGCCCCTTGGCGAAGCGCAGCGCCGCCAGGGTGTCGGCCGTCTCGCCGGACTGCGAGAGGGTGACCAGCAGGGTTCCCTCGGGCACCACCACCCGGCGATAGCGGTACTCCGAGGCCACCTCCACCTGCACCGGCACCCCGGCATAGCGCTCTAGCCAGTAGCGAGCCACCATGCCGGCGTGGTAGCTGGTGCCGCAGGCCACCAGGTGGATCTGGCGCACCTCGCCGAACAGCGACTCGGCGTCGGGGCCGAAACTCTCGATCAGCACGCTGCGCTCGCCGAGCCGGCCCTCCAGGGCCGCGGCGATCACCGCCGGTTGCTCGTGGATCTCCTTGAGCATGAAATGCCGATAGTCGCCCTTGCTGGCGGCGCCGTCGCCATGCTCGAAGGTCTGCACGGGACGCTCCACCCGCGTCCCCGCGGCATCGAACACCTCGATCCCGCCGCCGGCGGAGAGGCGCACCACGTCGCCCTCCTCCAGGTAGATGAAGCGGTCGGTGACCTGCAGCAGCGCCAGGGGATCGGAGGCCAGGAAGGCCTCCTCGATGCCCACGCCGACCACCAGCGGGCTGCCCTGGCGGGCGCCGATCACCACGTCCGGCTCGTCGGCGCGCACCACGCCCAGGGCATAGGCCCCGTCGAGGCGCGCCAGCACCCGCTGCACCGCCGCCAGCAGGTCGCCCTGGCGGGCCTCGCGGTCGAGCAGGTGAGCCATCACCTCGGTGTCGGTCTCGGAGGCGAAGGCGTAACCCTCGGCCTCGAGCTCGCTTCTCAGCGCCTCGTGATTCTCGATGATGCCGTTGTGCACCAGGGCCAGGCGTTCCCCGGACTGGTGCGGATGGGCATTGGCCTCGCTGGGCTTGCCGTGGGTCGCCCAGCGGGTATGGGCGATGCCGCAGCGGCCGGCCAGGGGGGCGGCGGTGAGGCGCTCCTCCAGGGCGGCCACCTTGCCCAGGGCCCGGCGCCGCGACAGGCGGCCCTCGACATCGAGCACGGCCATGCCGGCCGAGTCATAGCCGCGGTACTCGAGCCGCTTGAGCCCCTCGAGCAGGATGCCCTGGACGTTGCGCTGGGCGACGGCGCCGACGATGCCACACATGGTTCTCTCCTCAGAGCTCGTCTTTCTTGACCGGCCGCTGCCAGTCTTCCTTGCTGATCAGACGGCCCCGGCTGACCGTCAGGCTGTTGTCCGCCACGTCCCGAGTCAGGGTAGAGCCGGCCCCCACGGTGGCGTCCTTGCCCACGCTGATCGGCGCCACCAGGGCGGTGTTGGAGCCGATGAAGGCGCCATCGGCGATCTCGGTGCGATGCTTGTTGGCGCCGTCGTAGTTGCAGGTGATGGTACCCGCCCCGACGTTGACCCCGCGTCCCAGGCGGGCGTCGCCCACATAGCTCAGGTGGTTGATCTTGCTGCCCTCGCCGACCTCGGCGTTCTTGGTCTCGACGAAGTTGCCGACCCTGGCGCCCACCGCCAGGCGCGAGCCGGGCCGCAGCCGGGCGAAGGGCCCGATGCGGTTGTGGCCGGCGACCACCGCCCCCTCGATCACGCTGTGGGGCTCGATCAGCGTCTCGGCGCCGACATGGCTGTCGCGGATCACGCAGTGGGGGCCGATGCGCACGCCCTCGCCCAGCTCGACGTCGCCCTCGAAGACGCAGCCCACGTCGATCTCCACGTCATGGCCGCAGGTCAGGGTGCCGCGCACGTCGAGGCGCGCGGGGTCGGCCAGCGCCACGCCTTCGGCCATCAGCGCCTCGGCGATGTCGTGCTGGTGGGCGCGCTCGAGGCGCGCCATCTGTGCCCGGTTGTTGACGCCCTCGACCTCCAGGGGGCGTGCCGGCTGGGCGGTGGCGACGCGCACGCCCTCGGCGGCGGCCATGGCGATGACGTCGGTGAGGTAGTACTCCCCCTGGGCGTTGTCGTCGGAGAGCTGCGGCAGCCAGCGACGCAGCTGGGCGGCGGTCATCGCCATGATGCCGGTGTTGCACTCGCGCACCGCGCGCTCGGCCTCGGAGGCATCCTTGTGCTCGACGATGGCCACCGGCTCGCCGGCCTCGTCGCGCAGGATGCGGCCATAGCCGGTGGGATCGTCCAGGGTCACGGTGAGCAGGCCCAGGTGGTGCTCGTCGACCCGCGCCAGCAGGTCGCGCAGGGTCTCGCGGCGGATCAGCGGCACGTCGCCGTAGAGCACCAGCACCTTGCCCTCGCCGAGGGCCTCCAGGGTCTGGGCCACGGCATGGCCGGTGCCCTTCTGCTCGGCCTGCAGGGCGAAGCGTATCGGGCGGTCGGCCAGCGCCTCGCGGACCCGCTCGGCGCCATGACCCACCACCACATGGGTGCGCTCGGCCTCGAGGCCGGCGGCGGTATCGATCACGTGACGCAGCATGGGCTTTCCGGCCAGGCGGTGCAGCACCTTGGGCAGGGCCGAACGCATCCGGGTGCCCTGCCCGGCCGCCAGTATCACCACATCGAGGCTCATCGTGACTCCTTGTCGGTCAACCGTTGAATCGGCTCATTCTAGTGCGTCCGAGGGGCCGGCATCCACGTCGGTGTTTCCCCGGGCGGCGGCCAGCGGCGCGTCGACCACCTCGACGCCCATCTCCGCGAGGGTGTCGCGGCCGAAGCGCGCGGCGAAGGCCGGACTGGCCAGGCTCTGCCAGCCGTCGCCCCGGCGCACCAGCATCAGCACGGCCAGGCCCTGCTCCCGGGCCGCGGCCATGCCTTCCCGCTCGCCGAGCACCGACAGGGCGGTGGCCCAGGCGTCGGCCCGGGCATTGGAGGGATCGACCACCGTCACCGAGGCCAGGCGATGGCGGATCGGTCGCCCGGTGCGCGGATCGATGGTGTGCGAATAGCGGCGGCCGTCCGCCTCGAAGTAGTTGCGGTAGTCGCCGGAGGTGGCCACCGAGGTCGCCTCCAGCGGCAGCACGTACTTGGCCTGGGGGCGGCCGTCGCGGGGAATCTCGACGCCGACGCGCCAGGGTTCGGCCTCGCCGTCGCGGAAGCCGGCGACCTCGAGCTCGCCGCCCAGGTTGACCAGGTAGTGCTCGAGACCCTGCTCGGCCAGGTAGTCGGCCACCCGGTCGGTGGCATGCCCCTTGGCCACCCCCGAGAGGTCGACGAAGACGTCCTTCAGGCGCCGCGCCCGCCGCGCCTCGACGTCGAGCTCCAGGGTGTCCATGCCCACCTCGGCGAGCCGCGCCTCGATCAGGGCATCCTCCGGTACCTCCCTCGGGCGCGCCTCGGGGCCGAAGCTCCACAGGTTGACCAGCCCGCCCACGGTCACGTCGAAGGCCCCGTCGCTGGCCTCGGCCACCGAGCGGGCGATGGCCAGCACCTCGACGAGCGGCGCGGAGAGCCGCTGCCACTCGCCCACCGGGGCATGATTGAAGGCCACCAGCTCGGCGTCGTCGCGATAGGTGGACATGGAGGCATCCACGCTCTCGAGCTCGGCGAGGATGCCTTCCTCCAGGGCATCGCGGCGCTCGGCGGTGATCGGCTCGGCGATGGTCACCTGGTAGAAGGTGCCGAAGATATCGCCCTCCAGGGTGACCGGGGGCTCCAGGGTCCGCTCCGAGCAGCCGGCCAGCAGGGCGACCAGCAGCAGCGTCAGGAAGGCAAGGCGAAGGCTAGGGAGGGACATGACGGGACTCCAAAAAAAACGACCGAAGGATGTGCTGATTCATGTCGCGAACGACGAGAGGCGGGGACGCCTAGCCTGGTTGCCGCCGGAGCGCAGAACCGAGCGAAGCGACAAACATCCGGAGGATGGCTAGGTTCGTTACCGACGAACCTGCGCACTTCCCAGCTCCCTATGGGTCGTCGAGCGCAGCAATAAATCAGTGCTTCCTCAACCGAATAGCCAGATCAGGGCAACTCCCAGGATCAGCCGATAGACCACGAAGGGCTGCATGCCGATCCGCCGGATGAAGGCCAGGAAGAAATGGATGCACAGGTAGGCGCTGAGACCGGAGAACAACGTCCCGGCGGCCAGGTCGCCCCAGGCCACCGGCGCGGCGACCTCCGCGAGTTCCAGCGTCTCCAGCCCGCCGGCCAGCACGATCACCGGGATCGACAGCAGGAAGGAGAAGCGCGCCGCGGCCTCGCGGTTGAGGCCCAGCATCAGCGCCGCGGTCATGGTGATGCCCGAGCGCGAGGTGCCGGGAATCAGCGCCAGGGCCTGGGCCAGGCCGATCCATAGGGCATCGCGCCAGGTCATGCGGTATTCGCTGCGGCTGCCGCGATGCCGCCAGTCGGCATAGCCCAGCACCAGGGCGAAGACGATCAGGCCCCCGGCCAGGACTAGCGGCGCGCGCATCACCGCCTCGATGGTGTCCTTGAAGGCCAGGCCCGCCAGCCCCACCGGGATGGTCGCCAGGATCACCCACCAGGCCAGGCGGGCGTCGGCGTCGGTGCCGCGCCCGGCGACGCTGCGGCACCAGCTGCCCGCCATGGCCACCAGCTCCTGGCGAAAGTACAGCACCACCGCGATCAGGCTGCCCAGGTGCAGGGCCACGTCGAAGGCCAGGCCCTGGTCGGGCCAGTCGGTGAACACCGGCACCAGGATCAGGTGGGCGGAGCTGGAGATCGGCAGGAACTCGGTCAGTCCCTGGACGATGGAAAGCAGGACGATCTGTAGCCAATCCATGGGGCGCTCTGTCGGGGCGAGTATCGGTCGGAGGCAGAGGATACACGGCCGGGACCTGCCTGTCCGCCCGTTCAGCCGCCGGACAGCACCAGGGTGGCGATGCTGAAGTAGATCAGCACCCCGGAGGCGTCGATCAGGGTGGTGACCAGTGGCGCCGAGGCGGTGGCCGGGTCCCAGCCCAGCCGGTCGAGCAGGAAGGGCAGGCACATGCCCAGCAGGCTGCCGAACAGCACGATGGCGATCATGCTCACCGCCACCACCAGGGCCACCGCCTCGCCGCCGCGGAACACCCCGATCGGCGCCACGGCCAGCGCCATGGTCAGCCCCAGCGAGCCGGCCACCAGCAGCTCGCGACCCAGCAGCTTGCCCCAGTCGCGCACCCCGACGTCGCCGGTGGCCATGCCCCGGACCATCAGGGTGGCGGCCTGGGCGCCGGCGTTGCCGCCGCTGCCGATCAGCAGCGGCAGGAAGAACACCAGCGCCACCTGGGCGGCGATGGTCGCCTCGAAGTGGGCGATGCCGGCCCCGGACAACAGGTTGCCGAACACCAGCAGCACCAGCCAGGTGACCCGCTTGCGGTACAGACTCCACAGCGGCACCCGGCTGACGCCGTCCTCCAGGGTCCCGATCGACATCCCCTTGTGGATATCCTCGGTGGCCTCGGACTCCACCACGTCCAGGGCGTCGTCGTGGGTGACGATGCCCACCAGGCGGCTGGCCTCGTCGATCACCGGCAGGGCCAGCAGGTCGTAGCGGGCCACCACCCGGGCCACCTCCTCCTGGGGGGTGTCCACCCGGGTATGGATGACGTCGTGGATCATCAGGTCGTCGACCCGGGCGCCGGGCCGCGCCACGATCAACTGACGCAGCGACATGGTCCCGGCCAGCCGGCCCTCGGGATCGATCACGTAGAGCTGGTAGACGGTCTCGGCGTCCGGTGCGGTCTGGCGAACCCGCATCAGCGCCCGGGACACCGTCATGCCGGCGGGGATGGCCACGTAATCCGAGGTCATCAGCGCCCCGGCGGTGCCCTCCTCGTAGCTGGCCAGGCGCTTGAGCTCCTCACGCTCGCGGTGGGCCATGCGCCTCAGCAGCGCCTCGCGGCGATCGTCGCCGAGCACCTTGAAGAGGTCGGCGCGCTCGTCGGCGCCCATCTCCTCGAGCACCGCCTGCAGGACGTCATCGCCCATGGTCTCGGTGATGCTGAGCTGCTCCTCGCCGTGCAGATGGCCGATCACGCTGGCCCGGCGCTCCAGGGGCAGGCACTCCAGCAGGGCGCGGGCGCGCAGCAGGTCCTCGTCGCCGATCAGGTCCTGGAGGATCTCGGCGATGTCCGCGGAGCGCAGCTCCGGCAGCTGGGCGTCCAGGCGCGGGCGGTCGTCCGCCTCGAGGGCGTCGAGCAGGGCGTCCCGATGGCGGGTCAGGGTGTCATCGAGGGGCATGGGGGTCCTCCCGGTGCCGGCGCGAACGAAGGCGCCCCCCGACCAGCAGGCCGGGGGGCGCCATCATCGCACAGGGCGGGTCGAGCGTCAGCTGTGGCCCGCCTTGCGCCGCAGCTGCTGGATGGTCCGCAGCTGGGCCATGGCCTCGGCCAGCTCGGCCGTGGCACGGGTGTAGTCCATCTCGGCGGACTTGTCCTGCATGGCCTTGAGGGCCTGCTGGCGAGCCTCCTCGGCGGCGGCCTCGTCCAGGTCGTCGGCGCGCACGGCGGTGTCGGCGAGCACGGTGACCACCTCGGGCTGGACCTCGAGGAAACCGCCCGAGACATAGAAGTGATCCTCTTCACCTCCGCCCCGGACGATGCGCACCGGGCCGGGGGCCAGCTCGGTTAGCAGCGGCGTGTGGCCGGCCAGCACCCCGAGATCCCCCACGCGACCGGCCGCCACGACCTGCTCGGCATCGCCGGAGAAGATCGACGCCTCGGCGCTGACGATCTCGCACTTGAAGGTTTTCGTCATGATGACGTCTCCCAGGTGGAGGGATTACTTCATCTGGTTGGCTTTCTCGACGGCCTCGTCGATGGTGCCGACCATGTAGAAGGCCTGCTCCGGCAGCTCGTCATATTCGCCATCCAGGATGCCCTGGAAGCCACGGATGGTTTCCTTGAGGGACACGTACTTGCCGGGGGCGCCGGTGAACACCTCGGCGACGAAGAACGGCTGCGACAGGAAGCGCTGGATCTTACGCGCCCGGGCCACGGTCAGCTTGTCCTCGTCGGACAGCTCGTCCATGCCCAGGATGGCGATGATGTCCTTGAGCTCCTTGTAGCGCTGCAGCACGCCCTGCACGCCGCGGGCGACGTTGTAGTGCTCGTCGCCGATGACCAGCGGATCCAGCTGACGGGAGGTGGAGTCCAGCGGGTCGATGGCCGGGTAGATGCCCAGCTCGGCGATGGAGCGCGCCAGTACCACGGTCGCGTCCAGGTGCGAGAAGGTGGTGGCCGGGGACGGGTCGGTCAGGTCGTCCGCGGGCACGTACACCGCCTGCACGGAGGTGATGGAGCCGGTCTTGGTGGAGGTGATGCGCTCCTGCAGGACGCCCATCTCCTCGGCCAGGGTCGGCTGGTAGCCCACCGCGGAGGGCATGCGGCCCAGCAGTGCGGACACCTCGGTACCGGCCAGGGTGTAGCGGTAGATGTTGTCGACGAACAGCAGCACGTCGCGGCCTTCATCGCGGAACTTCTCGGCGATGGTCAGGCCGGTCAGGGCCACGCGCAGGCGGTTGCCGGGCGGCTCGTTCATCTGGCCGTAAACCAGCGACACCTTGTCGAGGACGTTGGACTCCTGCATCTCGTGGTAGAAGTCGTTGCCCTCGCGGGTCCGCTCGCCGACACCGGCGAACACGGAGTAACCGCTGTGCTCGGTGGCGATGTTGCGGATCAGCTCCATCATGTTGACGGTCTTGCCGACGCCGGCGCCGCCGAACAGGCCGACCTTGCCGCCCTTGGCGAAGGGGCACACCAGGTCGATGACCTTGATGCCGGTCTCCAGCAGCTCCTCGGCTGCCGCCTGATCGGCGTAGCCCGGTGCCTTGCGGTGGATCGGCATGCGCTCTTCTTCGCCGATCTCGCCGGCCTCGTCGATCGGCTCGCCCAGGACGTTCATGATGCGTCCCAGGGTCTCCTTGCCGACCGGCACGGAGATGGCCGCTCCGGTGTTGGTGACCTCCATGCCACGCTTCAGGCCCTCGGTGGAGCCCATGGCGATGGAGCGCACCACGCCGTCGCCCAGCTGCTGCTGGACTTCCAGGATGGTCTCCTTGTCGGAGACCTTCAGCGCGTCGTAGACCTTGGGCACGTCGTCCCGCGGAAACTCTACGTCAATCACCGCGCCGATGATTTGTACGATACGTCCGCTCATCTTGGTTCCTCTCAAATACCTGCAAATGAAACCCGGTTGCCGGGAGGGCGATGCCCTCCCTCGGCGCTATACGGCGGCGGCGCCACCGACGATCTCGGAGATTTCCTGGGTGATGGCCGCCTGACGGGCCTTGTTGTACACCAGCTCCAGGTCGTCGATCAGATTGCCGGCATTGTCGGTGGCGCTCTTCATGGCGATCATCCGCGCGGCCTGTTCGCAGGCCACGTTCTCGACCACCGCCTGATAGACCTGCGCCTCGACGAAACGCACGAGCAGGCTATCCAACAGCTCCTTGGCATCCGGCTCATACAGGTAGTCCCAGCTTCCGGGACGCTTGTCTTCTTCGCTCTGCGACTCGGCACCCATCTCGGGCGACAGGGGCAGCAGCTGACGGACCACCGGCTTCTGGGTCATGGTGTTGACGAACTCGTTGAACACCACGTACAGGCGGTCCAGCTTGCCCTCGTCGTAGGCATCCAGCATCACCTTCACGCTGCCGATCAGGTCGTCGGCCTTGGGGGCCTCGCCGAGGCCGCTCTTGGCCGCGACCAGGCTGCCGCCATACTTGCGGAAGAAGGTGGTGGCCTTGCTGCCCAGGGCGCAGAAATCCAGCTCGGCGCCGTTGTCGCGCCAGGCCTGGGCGTCCTTGACGATGGCCTTGAACATGTTGACGTTCAGGCCGCCGCACAGGCCGCGATCACTGGACACCACGATGTAGCCGACCCGCTTGACCTCGCGCTCCTCCATCCACGGATGCTTGTACTCCGGGTTGGCATCGGCGATGTGGCCCACGACCTTGCGGATCTGCTTGGCGTAGGGGTGGCTGGCCCTCATCCGGTCCTGCGCCTTGCGCATCTTCGACGCAGCGACCATCTCCATGGCACTGGTGATCTTCTGCGTGTTCTTGATGCTCCCGATCTGGGTGCGTATCTCTTTTGCAGCTGCCATAGCGATCTACTCCGTTCGTGGCACTCAGAATGCTCCAGGGCCCGCCCCGGAGGGCGGGCCGGCGGGATTACCAGCTCTGAGTGGCCTTGAACTTGTCGAGACCGGCCTTGAGGCCTTCCTTGATCTCGTCGCTGTAGTCGCCGGTCTGGTTGATCTTGTCGAGCAGCTCGGCGTACTCGGACTTCATGAAGTCCTGCAGGGCGCGCTCGAAGTCCAGCACCTTCTTGACCTCGACGTCTTCCAGGTAGCCCTCGTTGGCGGCGTACAGGGAGACGGCCATCTCGGCCACGGACATCGGCGAGTACTGAGCCTGCTTCATCAGCTCGGTGACGCGCTGACCGTGCTCCAGCTGCTTGCGGGTGGCCTCGTCCAGGTCGGAGGCGAACTGGGCGAAGGCCGCCAGCTCGCGGTACTGGGCCAGGGCCAGGCGCACGCTGCCGCCGAGCTTCTTGATGATCTTGGTCTGGGCCGAGCCACCGACGCGGGACACCGAGAGGCCGGCGTTGATCGCCGGGCGGATGCCCGAGTTGAACAGGTCGGTCTCGAGGAAGATCTGACCGTCGGTGATCGAGATCACGTTGGTCGGAACGAAGGCGGAGACGTCGCCACCCTGGGTCTCGATGATCGGCAGCGCGGTCAGCGAGCCGGTCTTGCCCTTGACCTCGCCGTCGGTGAACTTCTCGACGTAGTCGGCGTTCACGCGGGCGGCGCGCTCGAGCAGGCGAGAGTGGAGGTAGAAGACGTCGCCCGGGAAGGCCTCGCGGCCCGGCGGACGACGCAGCAGCAGGGAGACCTGGCGATAGGCCACGGCCTGCTTGGAGAGGTCGTCATAGACGATCATGGCGTCTTCGCCGCGATCGCGGAAGTACTCGCCCATGGTGCAGCCGGAGTAGGCGGCCAGGAACTGCATCGGGGCCGGATCGGCGGCGCCGGCGGCGACCACGATGGTGTGCTCCATGGCGCCGTGCTCTTCCAGCTTGCGCACCACATTGGCGATGGTCGACTGCTTCTGACCGATGGCCACGTAGACGCAGGTGACGCCGGTCCCCTTCTGGTTGATGATGGCGTCGACCGCGATGGCGGTCTTGCCGATCTGGCGGTCGCCGATGATCAGCTCGCGCTGGCCGCGGCCGATCGGCACCATGGCGTCGATGGACTTGAAGCCGGTCTGGATCGGCTGGTCCACGGACTGACGGGTGATGACGCCGGGGGCGACCTTCTCCACCGCGTCGGTCTGCTTGGCGCCCAGGTCGCCCTTGCCGTCGATCGGGTTGCCCAGGGCGTCGACCACGCGGCCGCGCAGCTCGGGGCCCACCGGCACCTCGAGGATGCGCCCGGTGCACTGGGCGGTCATGCCCTCTTCGAGCTGCAGGTAGTCGCCCAGCACCACGGCGCCGACGTTGTCGCGCTCGAGGTTCAGCGTCATGCCGTAGATGCCGCCGGGGAACTCGATCATCTCACCGAACATCGCGTCGGTGAGACCGTGGATCTGCACGATGCCGTCAGACACGCTGACGATGGTGCCCTGGTTGCGGGCTTCGGATGCGACATCCAGCTTCTCGATGCGCTGCTTGATGATGTCGCTGATCTCGGAAGGATTCAGTTGCTGCATGCCATGTCCCTCAGACTCAGGCGGAAAGGGCCTCGTGGAGGCGGTTCAGTCGACCACGCACCGAGCCGTCGATGACGGTGTCGCCGGTGCGCAGGATCACGCCCCCCAGGAGGCTTGCATCCACCTGAGTGGTAATGGAGATTTCGCGGTTCAGACGCTTGGCCAGCGCACTCGCGAGCTTGTCCTGCTGCGCGTCGTCCAGCGGGAAGGCGGAGACGATATCGACCTCCATGCGCTTCTCCTGCTGAGCCTTGAGCAGCTCGAACTGCTCGGCGATCGCCGGCAGGGCCGTCAGCCGGTTCTTCCGGCCGACCTGGCGCACGAAGTTGGCGACCTCGTCGGTCACGGCGTCGCCGCAGATCTCGACCAGGGCGTCCACCTTCTGTGCGCCGGAAAGCCGCGGATTGCCCAGCACTCGACGGCGCATGTCGTCGTCCTCGACGACACGCGCCACGGTGGTGAGCATGCCGGACCAGTCCTCGAGCGCCTGGCGTTCAGCGGCGAATTCGAACGCCGCCTTAGCGTAGGGGCGAGCGACGGTAGACAGTTCCGCCATGGGTCACCTCCTCAAAGCTCTTTGGCGAGATTGTCAACGAGCTCTGCGTGCCGCTTCTCGTCGATGGAGGACTCCAGGATCCGCTCCGCGCCCACGACGGCGAGCCGCGATACCTGCTCGCGCAGCTCCTCCTTCGCCCGGTTCACTTCCTGCTCAATCTCGGACTTGGCCTGGGTGATCATGCGCTCGCCTTCCTGGCGGGCCTGGTCACGTGCCTCGTCGATCATCTGGTTGGACCGCTTGTGGGCCTGCTCCAGGATTTCGGCCGCCTGCTCCTTGCTCTCGCGCAGCGTCTCGTTGGCCTGCTGTTCGGCCAGTTCGAGATCGCGTGAAGCACGGCTGGCAGCGTCCAGGCCGTCGGCGATCTTCTTCTGGCGATCCTGCAGGGCCTGCATGACCGGGGGCCATACAAACCGCATGCAGAACCAGACGAAGAACGCAAAGGCGATAGCCTGGCCGATCAGGGTAAGGTTCAGGTTCACGCCAGCACCTCTCGCGTCACGTGTTTGGGGTTAAGGGCTCGTCGGGTCTTGCGACCGCGGCGAGTTAACCGACAAACGGGTTGGCGAAGGTGAAGAACAGCGCGATACCCACACCGATCATGGTCACGGCGTCCAGCAGGCCGGCGACGATGAACATCTTCACCTGCAGCATCGGGATCATCTCCGGCTGGCGAGCGGCGCCTTCCAGGAACTTGCCACCCAGGATACCGAAGCCGATGGCGGTACCCAGGGCGCCCAGGCCGATCAGCAGGGACACGGCGATGGCGGTCAGACCCAGAACTTGTGCTTCCATGGTGGTTCTCTCCAGTTAGGTTTAGAGGTTGATGGTTAAGGGTGAGTGGTAAGGGTTAAGGGTGAAGCGTCAGTGCTTCTCCACCGCCATGCTCAGATAGACGATGGTCAGCATCATGAAGATGAAGGCCTGCAGGGTGATGACCAGGATGTGGAACACCGCCCAGGTGAAGTGCAGCGGCAGCTGCCAGAGCCCGATCATGGCGATCAGGATGAAGATCAGCTCGCCGGCGTAGAGGTTGCCGAACAGACGCAGGGCGAGCGAGATCGGCTTGGCCAGCAGGGTCACCGCCTCGAGCAGGAAGTTGACCGGCACGAACAGCGCCTGGACCAGCTTGTTCGGCGAGTTGAACGGATGCAGGGTCAGCTCGCCGATGAAACCGGTGAAGCCCTTCTCGCGGATGGTGTAGAACAGGATCAGGGCGAAGACCGACAGCGCCATGCCCAGGGTGGCATTGACGTCGGTGGTCGGCACCACCTTGAAGTAGACGTGGGCCGGGTCCGCGCCGAACATGGCGCCGACCTTCTGGGCCAGCATCGGCAGGAAGTCCACCGGCACCAGGTCCATCAGGTTCATCAGGAAGACCCAGCAGAAGATGGTCAGCGACAGCGGCGCGATCAGCTTGCTCTTGCCGTGGAACGTATCCTTCACGGAGTTGTCCACGAACTCCACCATCAGCTCGACGAAGTTCTGCAGGCCGGTGGGCACGCCGGTGGTGGCCTTGAGGGCCACCTTGCGGAACAGCAGCACGAACACCAGGCCCAGGCCGATGGACCACCCCAGGGTGTCCAGGTGCAGCGCCCAGAAGCCCATCTCGGAGGCTTCCTCGGCCGAATGGGCGATGGTCCAGCCGTGCTCCGGGTGGTTGCCGAAGGTCAGGTTCTGCAGATGGTGCTGGATATACTCCGTGGGAGTCGGGTTGTTGCCTGCCATGATCTGCCTCGATATCAGGTGTGTGACGGTCGCCGCAGCAGCCAGGGCCCCAGCCAGTGGACGAACAGCGTCACCACGTAAGCGCCAAAGAAGAAAGCGGGGTTTGAGGGAGGCACTGCAATGAACACCAGGGTGAACAGAGCCGCCGTCAAACCGAACTTCCCGGCTTCCGCGCGGTAGAAGCCGTTGACGATGTTCCTGGTATGTCGAGCTCCCTGATGGCGGAAGACTCGCCAGGCGAAGAAGGCATTGGGCAGGAAGGCCACCATGCCGCCGAGCCATGCCGACAGCGCCGAAGGACCACCTCCCGACCCACCGGCGAGGAGGGTCATCAGACACACCGCGGCGAGTTGCACCAGCAGCAGTCGTCGAACGCTGGGACGCTTGATCCTGGCTGCCATGGAGTCTCCGTGCAGTGTGCCGCCATCCGGCGTCCCGATCGCCTTCAAGGACCGCCGCCCGTCAACCCAACGGCGGGTCCGGCGCGATTATAGGGAAGCCCCTCGAAGGCTTCAACCGATCGCGAGGCGATTTCGCGCGATATCACGCCAGCTTACGACGAAAAGGCGAGAAAAATCCGGTTAACCGTTTAGCAAGCTAAACGCCATCGCCCTTTCAACGGATGTGCTCGAGGATGCCGTCGAGCTCGTCGAGGCTGGCATAGCGGATGGTCACCCGCCCCTTGCCGCCGCGACCGTGCTGGATCTTCACCGGGGCCCCGAGCAGCTCGGCCAGGCGGGACTCCAGCCGCGCCACGTCGGGGCTCTGCGACGGGGCCTCGGCCGGCTTCGCCTCGCCCTGGGTGAGCCGCTTGACCAGCGCCTCGGTGGCGCGGACGGTGAGGTCCTTGTTGACCACCTCGTGGGCGGCCTGGCGCTGCTTGGGGCCGGACAGCGCCAGCAGGGCCCGGGCATGGCCCATGTCCAGGTCGCCGCGCTCGAGCAGGGTCTGGACTTCGGGGTCCAGGGCCAGCAGGCGCAGCAGGTTGGCCACCTGGGCTCGGGAGCGGCCCACCGCATCGGCGGCCTGCTGCTGGGTCAGCTCGAACTCGTCGAGCAGGCGCTTGAGCGCCAGGGCCTCCTCGATGGGGTTGAGGTTCTCGCGCTGGATGTTCTCGATCAGCGCCAGGGCCAGGGCCGCCTCGTCGGAGACCTCGCGGACCACCGCCGGGATGACGTCCAGCTCGGCGAGCTGGGCGGCCCGCCAGCGGCGCTCGCCGGCGATGATCTCGTAGCGCTGCTCGCCGGTGGGCCGCACCACGATGGGCTGCATCACCCCCTGGGCGCGGATCGAGTCGGCCAGTTCCTCCAGCGCCTCGGGCTGGATGTCGCGGCGCGGCTGGTAGCGGCCGCGGCTCAGCTGGCCCAGCGGGAGCCGTTCCAGGCGCTCCTCGGGACACGGCGCCGGGGCGGCGCCGTTGACCTCGGGGGCCTCCGGGTCGCCGTCGAGCTCCGGCAGGTCCAGGCTTTCGCGACGCCGGGCGCCGGCGCCGATCAGGGCATCCAGGCCGCGTCCCAGGGCGCGTTGTTTGCGCGTCATCGACTTTCCCTCACTGGTGATCACACCGAAGCGGCGTGGACTACAACGACAGGCGGCGAATCAGTTCCTTGGCCAGCACCCGGTGGGCCTGGCTGCCCCGCGAGAAGCGGGCATACTTGGTGACGGGAAGCCCATGGCTCGGCGCCTCGGCGACCCGCACGTTGCGCGGGATGGTGGTCTTGAGCAGGGCATCGCCGAAATAGTCGCGCAGCTGCTTACTGACGTCCCGGGTCAGGCTGTTGCGCGAGTCGTACATGGTGCGCAGGATGCCGAAGATCTCGAGGCCCGGATTCACGCTGGCCTTGATCTGCTCGACGGTATCGAGCAACGCGGACAGCCCCTCCAGGGCGTAGAACTCGCATTGCAGCGGGATCAGCACGCCGTCGGCGGCGGTCAGGCCGTTGACGGTGAGCAGGCTCAGCGAGGGCGGACAGTCGATCAGCACCACGTCGTACTCGCCGGCCACCTCGCCCAGCGCCTTGACCAGGCTCTGCTCGCGGCCCTCCTCCCGCTCCAGCAGCTCCACCTCGGCGGCGGTCAGGTCGCCATTGCCGGGCAGCAGGGCATAGCCCGCCTCGGGGCAGTCGAGGATGACCTCGGAGGGGCGACGCTCGCCCAGCACCACGTCGAGCACGCTGCCGTCGAGCTCGTGCTTGTCGATGCCGCTGCCCATGGTGGCATGGCCCTGGGGATCCAGGTCCACCAGCAGCACCCGCCGGTCCAGGCCGGCCAGGCTGGCGGCGAGGTTGACGGCGCTGGTGGTCTTGCCCACGCCCCCCTTCTGGTTGGTCAAGGCGATAATCTTGGTCACGGCGACATCCTTGCGTTGGGAGACAGGGTTCGCGGCCCCGACCGCGCCCATCGCGGCGTCAGGCGGCCGGAACGCGCTCGAGGATCACCAGGCGGCGGCTGCCCTCGGTGAAGGGCACCGCCAGGTCGTGGCAGGCCACCGCGGCGACGCCCGAGGGCAGCCCGGCCAGTTCATCCTCCACGGCGGGCCCCTTCATGGCCAGCCACTGGCCGCCCCGGGCCGGCAGCGAGGCGCTCAGGGCGACGAAGTCCTCGAGGCTGGCGAAGGCCCGGGAGATCACCTGATCGAAGCCCCCTTCGGGCACCGCGAAGGCCTCGACCCGGGTCTGGACCGGCGTGACGTTGGTCAGGCCCAGTTCCATCACCGCCTGGCGCTGGAAACGCACCTTCTTGCCGTTGCTGTCGAGCAGGGTGACGTCCAGCTCGGGGGCGAGGATCGCCAGCACCAGGCCCGGTAACCCGGGGCCCGCGCCCACGTCGAGCAGCCTGGGGCCGCGGACATGGGGCAACACCGCGGCGCTGTCGAGCAGGTGGCGGGCGACCATCTCCCGAGGCTCGCGTACCGCGGTGAGGTTATAGGCGCGGTTCCACTTGTGCAACAGGCCCACCAGGGCCAGCAGCCGCTCGCGGCGGGCCTCGTCGACCTCCAGGCCGAGCTCCGTCAGGCCGCGCTCGAGCGGGGCCGCGAGGGTCGTGTCGTGTGCGGTCATCCGTTGGCCACCCGGGTGTCGTCCAGCAGGCGTCGCTTCTTGAGGTGAATCAGCAGGATGGAGACCGCCGCCGGGGTCACCCCGGAGATGCGGCCGGCCTGAGCCAGGGTCTCCGGCCGGGCCTCGGCGAGCTTCTGGCGGATCTCGTTGGACAGCCCCTCGACCCGTGCGTAGTCCAGGTCATCCGGCAGCCGGGTGGCCTCGTGGCGCTTGAGCTTGTCGATCTCGTCCTGCTGGCGGTCGATGTAGCCCTGGTACTTGGCCTGGATCTGGACCTGCTCGGCGATCCGCTCGTCGTCCACCGGCTCGCCGACCAGGCCGGCCACGTCCCGGTAGCCGAGCTCCGGCCGCTTGAGCAGGTCCAGCAGGTTGTACTCCCGGGGCAGGGCCTTGCCGGTCTTCTCGGCGACCCGCTCGGCGGCCTCGCTGCCGGGCTGCACCCAGCTGGCCTTGAGCCGGGCGCTCTCGCGCTCGATGCCCTCGCGCTTCTCGCTGAAGGCCGCCCAGCGGCGATCGTCCACCAGGCCGAGCTCGCGCCCCGCCTCGGTGAGGCGCAGGTCGGCGTTGTCCTCGCGCAGCAGCAGCCGGTACTCCGCCCGGGAGGTGAACATCCGGTACGGCTCCCGGGTGCCCAGGGTGATCAGGTCATCGATCAGCACGCCCAGGTAGGCCTCGTCGCGGCGGGGCCACCAGGCCTCGAGGCCGCGCGCCCGGCGGGCGGCGTTGAGGCCGGCCAGCAGTCCCTGGACGCCGGCCTCCTCGTAGCCGGTGGTGCCGTTGATCTGCCCGGCGAAATACAGGTTGTGGACGAATTTCGTCTCCAGCGAGTGCTTGAGGTCGCGGGGATCGAAGAAGTCGTACTCGATGGCGTAGCCCGGCCGGGTGACGTGGGCGTTCTCCAGGCCGCGGATCGAACGCACCACCTGCAGCTGCACGTCGAAGGGCAACGAGGTGGAGATACCGTTGGGATACAGCTCGTGGGTGTCCAGGCCCTCGGGCTCGACGAAGATCTGGTGGCTCGCCTTGTCCGCGAAGCGGTGCACCTTGTCCTCGATGGACGGGCAGTAGCGCGGTCCCACGCCCTCGATGACCCCGGAGAACATCGGCGAGCGCTCCAGGTTGGCGTGGATGATCTCGTGGGTGCGCTCGTTGGTATGGGCGATATGGCAGCTGAGCTGTCGGGGGTGCATGCCGCGATCGCCCAGGTAGGACATCACCGGGGTCGGGGTGTCCCCCGGCTGCTCCTCGAGCACCGAGAAGTCCACGCTCTTGGCGTCCAGTCGCGGCGGGGTCCCGGTCTTCAGCCGATCGACGCGGAACGGCAGGGCCCGGAGCCGCTCGGACAGGGCATTGGACGGCGGGTCGCCGGCGCGTCCGCCGCGGCTGTTGTCCAGCCCGATGTGGATAACCCCGCCCAGGAAGGTGCCTGTGCACAACACCACCGTTTCCCCCAGGAAGCGCACCCCGGTCTCGGTGACCACGCCGCGCACGGTGTCGCCGTCGACGATCAGGTCGCCGGCGGCCTGCTGGAAGAGCGTCAGGTTGGGCTGGTTCTCCAGCATGCCGCGGATGGCCGCCTTGTAGCGCACCCGGTCGGCCTGGGCTCGCGTGGCCCGGACGGCGGGGCCCTTGCGGGCGTTGAGCACGCGGAACTGGATGCCGCCCAGGTCGGTGGCCAGCCCCATGGCGCCGCCGAGCGCATCGATCTCCTTGACCAGATGGCTCTTGCCGATCCCGCCGATGGCGGGATTGCAGGACATCTGGCCCAGGGTCTCGATGTTGTGGGTCAGCAGCAGGGTCCGGCAGCCCATGCGGGCCGAGGCCAGGGCGGCTTCGGTCCCCGCATGGCCTCCGCCGATGACGATCACGTCGAAGCGGTCGGGGTACTCCAAGGTTCACCTCGTTCGGCGGCGCCGCGCCGAGTGTTGCGGATCAGGGAAGTGGAATCAGCCCGCCAGTATAACCCTCTTGTGGATCATCGTCAGGGTTTTCCACACCGGGAGGCCGCGGCCTTGCCGTCCTTCCTCCCTGACCTAATAAATAAACAGATAGATAAAGAGAAGTTCTGTTGTGGTAGTGACTACTGGTGTGGACATTTTCTGTGGAAAAGCCATTTTAATGCTTTTTTATCAACAGCCTGGAATGTTGAGGGATACGGGGACGGCGCGCGGGGGAGCTGCGGACGGCATGTTCGGGGCCTGTGGATGACTGCGCCGGTTACCCACAGCTCGAGATCGTCACCGCTTTTCCACCGACCCCTACCGGCCTTGTCACCGTGGCTGTGAACAACCCGGGAAGGTGCCGCTCGCCCCCGTCATCAAGGGGCTGGCGGGGGGTTCGGCCGATTTATTGTCCACAGGCAAAAAAAGGCCCTGTCGATGACGACAGGGCCCCTTTTCGCGGTCTGGCGACGAGAGCGTCAGTGCTTGAGCACCCGGGACAGGAACTGACGGGTGGGCTCTTCCCGGGGCGCGTCGAAGATCGTCTCCGGGGGGCCCTCCTCGGCGATCTCGCCCTTGTGGATGAAGATGACCCGATCGGCCACCTCCCGGGCGAAGCCCATCTCGTGGGTGACCACCAGCATGGTCATGCCTTCGTTGGCGAGCTCGCGCATGGCGTCCAGCACCTCGCCGATCATCTCCGGATCCAGGGCCGAGGTAGGCTCGTCGAACAGCATCAGCCGGGGTTCCATGGCCAGGGCTCGCGCCAGGGCCACGCGCTGCTGCTGTCCGCCCGACAGCTGGGTCGGATACTTGTGGGCCTGGTCGGCGATGCCGACGCGCTCGAGCAGGCGCTCGGCGGTCTCGACGGCCGTCGCACGGTTCAGCCCGCGTACCCGCATGGGCGCCAGGGTGACGTTGTCCAGCACGCTCAGATGGGGGAAGAGGTTGAACTGCTGGAAGACCATGCCGACCTCGGTGCGGATCTTCTGCAGCGCCTGGGTGGCCTTGCCGTGGGGCTTGAGGGGGTTGCCGTCGACGACGAGCTCGCCCTGCTGGAACTCCTCGAGGCCGTTGATGCAGCGGATCAGGGTCGACTTGCCCGAGCCGCTGGCGCCGATGATCACCACCACCTCGCCGGGCGTGACCTCGAGGTCGATGTCCTTCAGCACGTGCAGGCTGCCGAAGTGCTTGTTGACCTTGTCCAGGCGCACGATGGGGTCGCCGCCGGTCTTGGACGTCTGTGCGTTCATGTCATGCCTTCCTTATTGTCCGACCAGGCCCTTGCGCTCCAGCAGGCGCAGCGCGAAGGACAGCGACAGGGTGATCACCAGGTAGAGGGCGGCGACCATCAGGTACACCTCCAGGGCGTTGAAGGTGGTGGCGATATAGACCTGGCCCTGGCGCACCAGCTCGCCGACGCCGATGACCGAGAACAGCGAGGTGTCCTTGATGCTGATGATGCCCTGGTTGCCGAGCGGCGGGATCATGCGGCGGAAGGCCTGGGGCCAGATGATGTAGCGGAAGGTCTGGCGCCGGGACAGGCCCAGCGAGAGGCCGGCCTCGCGCTGGCCGCGCTCGATGGACTGGACGCCGCCGCGGACGATCTCCGAGATGTAGGCGCCGGAGTTGACCGCGATGGCCGCGATGCCGGCGACCAGGGCGTTGATGGGGCCGCCCAGCAGCTGGGGCAGGCCGTAGAAGATGAACAGCACCTGGACCAGGACCGGGGTGCCGCGGAAGATCTCGATGTAGGCCACGGCGGGCAGCCTCAGCCAGCGGGACGGACTGATGCGCAGCAGCCCGAAGACGATGCCGATGAGGAAGCCGATGGCCAGGCCGGCGAAGGAGATCAGCAGGGTATAGGGGATACCCGTGAGCAGGTGCGGAATGGAGGCGAAGGCCGCCTGCCAGTCGAATTGAAAGGTGACGTCCACGTGGGGTCTCCGTCTGGGATCGTGGCGGGAGGGCGTCGCGGCGACGCGGGGTCGCAACGCAACGGGGCCGGGTCCTGGGACCCGACCCCGTTCAGACGGCGGCGAGCATCACTCGGCGCCGGGGGTGCCGAACCACTTGGCGTGGATCTCGTCGTAGGTGCCGTCTTCCTTCATGGAAGCAAGCGCCTCGTTGACGGGCTCGACCCAGTCGCTGCCCTTGACCAGCACGATGCCGTACTGCTGGCCCTCGTAGAGCGGCCCGACGACCTTGGCGCGACCCTCGCCCTGGGTCTGGGAGAAGTAGCCGACGTTCGGGGCGTCGTAGAAGACCGCGTCGACGCTGCCGCCGAGCAGGGCCATGTACATGTCGCTGGACCCCGGATAGGGGGTGATGTCGGCCGCGTCGCCGAGGTTCTCCTGGAGGAAGTCGTAGCTGGTGGAGCCGATCTTGGTGCCCACCGACTTGCCCTCCAGGTCCTCGACGGCCTGGATGCTGTCGTCGCCCTGGTTGACCAGCAGGCGCAGGCCGCTGTCGTAGTAGGGGTCGGAGAAGTCGACGATCTCGGCGCGCTCGTCGGTGATGGTGATGCCGGCGATGGCGATGTCGACGTTGCCGGTCTGCACGGCGGGGATGATGCCGTTGAAGTCCATGGTGCGCAGGTTGTACTCGAACCCGGCACGCTCGGCGACCTCGGCGATGATGTCCATGTCGAAGCCGACCATCTCGCCGGATTCCTGGTCCATCATCTCGAAGGGCACGAAGCTCGGGTCGGTCACGACGTCGAGGACATGGTTGTCGGCGCCGGCCGCGGCGGACAGGCCCAGGCTCAGGCCGAGGCAGGACGCCAGCGAGGCCGCCTTGATGTGACGTTGCATGTGACTCTCCATGGCATGATTTGTTTTGGAATACCTAATCAACCATGGCGAGTTGTCCCCAGAGCGTCAAGTCTCGGCAGACGACGCCGGGGGCGGGGGTCTCAACGCTCGGCGTCAGACCATGAAGGAGGCCCCGCAGCCGCAGGTGGTGGTGGCGTTGGGGTTCTGGATCAGGAAACGCGCCCCGGCCAGGCCCTCCTCGAAGTCCACGGTGGAGCCGACGAGGTACTGGTAGGACAGCGGGTCGACCACCAGGGCGACGTCGCCGAACTCGACCAGGGTGTCGTCCTCGGCCACCGCCTCGGCGAAGTCGAAGCCGTACTGGAAGCCGGAGCAGCCGCCGCCGGTCACGTAGACGCGCAGCTTGAGCTCGGGGTTGCCTTCCTCCTCGATCAACGCCTGGAGTCGTGCCTTGGCGCCGTCGGAGAGCAGCAGGGGGGTGGGAACGAAGGATGCGGCACCGCTCATGGGTGACCTCCCCGGAATCGGTGAATGTCGTGCAGGGTGGCGATTATCCACAACCCCCAGCAAAAGGGTCAACTATTGGGAAGGTCTGGGCGGAGGTATCCCGGGGGCAGGCCCCGGGATGCCGGACCATCGCGAGGGCGCTGTGAATACGTCCCTGTACGCTACTTTTCCCTGCGGCGCTCTCGCGTCCCGCTCCGCTGGCAGGACCGGTCTTGGCCCTCCATGGCCAAGCCGTTCGGCGGGAAGAAGATCCCACGGATATTCTTCTCCTTCCGCCTCACCCCTGGAAAAGACCCTCGCTGCGCCCGGTCCCCGGGCTCCGCCAGTGCGGGGAGCGGTGGTGTCAGGGCAGCATGGCCGGGGCGTCGAGGCCGGCGTGCTCGTCGAGGTCGAACATCAGGTTGAGGTTGTGCACGGCCTGGCCGGAGGCGCCCTTGACCAGGTTGTCGATCACCGCGAGCACCACCACGGTGTCGCCGTCCCCCGGGCGGTGCACGGCCAGGCGGCAGACGTTGGCGCCCTTGACGCTGCGGGTCTCGGGGTGGCTGCCGGCCGGCATGACGTCGACGAAGGGCTCGTCGGCGAAGCGCTCCTCGAAGCGCTTCTGGAGATCGCCGGGCTCGCCGGTCAGGCGGCCGTAGAGGCTGGCATGGATGCCGCGGATCATCGGCGTCAGGTGGGGCACGAAGGTCAGCCCCACCGGGCCGCCGGCGGCGTCGCCGAGCCCCTGGCGGATCTCGGGCAGGTGACGATGCCCCGAGGCGCCGTAGGCCTTCATCGACTCGCTGGCCTCGGCGAGCAGCGAGGGCACCTTGGCCCCGCGACCGGCGCCGGTGACGCCGGACTTGCAGTCGGCGATGACATGGTCGGCGTCGATCAGGCCGGCCTCCAGCAGCGGCAGCAGGCCGAGCTGCACGGCGGTGGGGTAGCAGCCGGGCACGGCGATCAGCCGCGCCTGGCGGATGCGCTCGCGATTGACCTCGGGGAGGCCGTAGACGGCCTCGTCGAGCAGCGCCGGGGCGCCGTGGGGCTGGCCGTACCAGGCTTCCCACTCGGCGGCGTCCCGCAGGCGGAAGTCGGCCGAGAGGTCGATCACCCGGGTTCCGCGGGCCAGCAGGTCGCCGGCCAGGGCGTGGGCCACGCCATGGGGGGTGGCGAAGAAGACGGCATCGCAGGCCGCCAGCCGTTCGGGATCCGGCTCGCTGAAACGCAGCGCGTCGTAGTGCCCGCGCAGGTTGGGGTAGAGCTCGCTGACGCCCAGGCCGGCCTCGCTGCGCGAGGTGATGGCCTCGACGCGCACCTCGGGGTGGCGAGCCAGCAGCCTGAGCAGTTCGACGCCGGTGTACCCGGTGCCGCCGACGATTCCGACCTTGATCACGATGGACTCCTCACTGGTGGACGCTGGGACCTGTGTCTCCGGATATGATACACAAGAGAGAGAGCTCCCACAGGAGAGGGGGCGTCAGGGTCAACAGGAAGGTCATCTTGCCGCGTCTCTCGCTACCGCGCTTCAGTCTCGATCGGTTCCGGCGCCAGCTGGCCAGCGTCGATGCGCTGCCCCAGCTGTGCGTGCTGGGCCTGGTATCGGGACTGATCACCGGCGGGCTGATGGTGCTGTTCCGCCTGCTGCTGGCCCTGGGGGCGCTGGCCTTCCTGCCCGGCGGCGACCCGGAGGCCTTCGAGGCGCTGGCCCCGGCCGCCCGTGCGCTACTGCCGCTGCTGGCGGTGGCGCTGATCGGCGTCTGGCTGTGGTGGCTGCCGCCCGCCGGCCGCCAGATCGGCGTGGCCCACGTGCTCGAGCGCCTGACCTACCACCAGGGCCGCTTCCCGCTGCGCAACTGGTTCACCCAGTGGTGGGTGGGGCTGATCTCGGTGCTGGGCGGGCTCTCCGCCGGGCGCGAGGGGCCGGCGATCCACCTGGGGGCGGCGGCCTGCAGCGGCCTGGGCCAGCGCCTGCGCCTGCCCCATAACAGCCTGCGCGTGCTGGTGGCCTGCGGCACCGCCGCCGGCATCTCGGCCTCGTTCAACACGCCCATCGCCGGGGTCATCTTCGCCATGGAGGTGGTGATGATGGAGTACACCATCACCGGCTTCATGCCGGTGATCCTGGCCTCGACCATGGGAGCCGTGGTGGCCCAGGCGGTGTTCGGCTTCGAGCGCCCCTTCCAGGAGAGCGGGGTCATGCTGGGCTCGCTGTTCAACCTGCCGTGGATCGTGCTCAGCGCCCTGGGCATCGGGCTGCTGGCGGGCGCCTTCGTGCGGATCGCCCGCTCCGGGCGCCGGCTCCAGGGCCTGCCGCTATCCGCGCGCTTCGCGCTGGCCGGTGGCCTGGTCGGGCTGGTGGCCTGGTGGTACCCCCAGGTGCAGGGCATGGGCTACGACACCCTGGGGCTGACCATCGGCGGCGAGCTGGGCCTGGACGTGCTGCTGGCGGTGGCCATCGGCAAGTTGCTGCTCACCGCCGTCACCGTGGCCTGCGGCATCCCGGTGAGCATTATCGGCCCGGTGCTGGTGGCCGGAGGCGCGGCCGGCGCGCTGTGCGGGCTGCTCGGGGCGCAGCTGATGCCGGAGCTGGCCGCCGGTCCCGCCGTCTATGCCATGCTGGGCATGGCCGCGATGATGGGCGCGGTGCTCCAGGCGCCGCTGGCCGCCCTGATGGCGCTGCTCGAGCTGACCCACAACCCCAACCTGATCCTGCCGGGCATGCTGGCGGTGGTGGTGGCGGGGCTGACCTCCCGGCAGCTGTGCGGCTGCGACGGCTTCTTCGTCAGCGTGACCCGGCATGGCCTGCACCCCCTCCAGCAGCCGCTGATGCAGGCGCTCAACCGGGTCTCGGTGCCGGCGGTGATGGAGCGCGAACTGGTGCGCACCCGGCGGCGGGTGACCCTCGAGCAGGCCGGAGCCCTGCTCGAGGCCAAGCCGGTGTGGGTGGTGATCGAGCGTTCCAGCGACGCCAAGCCGGCGCTGGCGATGAAGGCCGCCGACCTGGCCCGCTGGATGCTGGAGCATGACGCGAACGACAAGTTGATCGCCCGGGATGGCCGTCTCGACCTGCTGGAGATTCCCGGCCAGCGCCTGGACCTGGCGCCGATCCACCTCCAGGCGACGCTGTCCGAGGCCTTCGATCGCCTCAACACCAAGCACGCCGACGCCCTCTACGTGGAGCACGGCCATCGCCCGAAGCAGAAGCGGATTTCCGGTATCATCACCCGCGACGCCATCGAGCGCTACTACCGCTACCGCGATACACCCTCCGGCTGAGGAGTCGACATGTACCCCTGGATCAAGGCCCTTCACCTGGTGGCCGTGGTGACCTGGTTCGCCGCCCTCTTCTACCTGCCGCGGCTCTACGTCTACCACGCCATGGCGCGGGATCGCGGCGAACGCCAGGCCATCGACTACTTCACGGTCATGGAGCGCAAGCTCTATCGGGGCATCATGACGCCCTCGATGATCGCCGTGCTGGCCCTCGGCGGCGGGTTGCTGTACCTCAACCCGGCCTGGCTCGGGCAGGGCTGGATGCACGTTAAGCTGGCCCTGGTGGTCGCCCTGGTGGCCTACCATCATGTCTGCCTGGTGTACCTCAAGCAGTTCGCCGCCGCGCGCTGCACCCGGACCCACCGCTACTTCCGCGTCTTCAACGAACTGCCGGTGCTGGCCCTGGTGGCGATCGTCATCCTCGCCGTGCTCAAGCCGTTCTGATGGTCGCCATGCCCGAGACCCAGCCCCATCTGCCGGTCGTGCTGGTGCTGGCCGGCCACGATCCCACCGGCGGTGCCGGCCTGGTGGCGGACGCCGAGGCGGTGGCCGCCTGCGGCGGCTGGGCGCTGACCCTGCCCACCGCGCTGACGGTCCAGAACTGCCGGGACGTCCAGGCCGTGCAGCCGGTGGCCGCCGAGACCCTGCGCGACATGGCCGCGTCCCTGGCCGATATCGAGATCGCCGCCATCAAGATCGGCCTGCTGGCGGATTCGGCCACCCTGGAGGCGGCGCTCGAGATCCTGAGACAGCGCCCCGGCGTGCCGGTGGTGGTCGATCCGGTGCTCAGGGCCGGCGGCGGCAGCGAGTTGTCCACAGCCGCGCTGCAGGCGACCTTCCGCCGCGAGCTGCTCCCCCGTGTGGATATCCTGACGCCCAATCGCCAGGAGCTGGCCCGGCTGGCCGGCGCGGACTGCGCCGACGACACCGAGCGAGCCGTGGCGCTGATGCACCTGGGCTGCCAGGCCGTGCTGGTCACCGGCACCGATACGCCCGGGGCGAATGTCCCGCCCGGCCGGGTGGTGCATACCCTGCACGTGCCGGACGGCGATCGCCAATGGAGCTGGCCGCGGCTGCCCGGCGACTTCCACGGCTCCGGCTGCACCCTGGCCTCGGCGCTGGCGACGCGGCTGGCGCTGGGCGAGTCGCTGGCGACGGCCTGCGAGCAGGCCCAGGCCTTCACCTGGGAGGCGCTGGCCCATGGCTGGCGGCCCGGGCACGATCAGGCGCTGCCCCGCCGGCTCTGGCGCCTCCCGGCCATGACGCGTTAGGGGCGGGCTGGTCTTCGGCGGGACGAGCATCGAGAATGGAAGACAACCAGGCGACGACGGCGGCCGGATTGGGCGACGTTCACCGGCATATCACCGACTGCCAAGATATTGTCCAGAGAATTATCCACAGGCCGGCGCCCGCCGCGACGCGCTCTCCGGCCGATACGATGAAACCCTTCAACAGGAAACGAGGTTGACATGACCACATCCGCACAGCTCTTCGAGAAGGCCTGCCGTCACATTCCCGGCGGCGTGAACTCGCCGGTGCGGGCCTTCAAGGGACTGGAGCGCCCGCCGGTCTTCATGGAGCGTGCCCAGGGGGCCTATCTCTTCGACGTGGAAGGCAAGCGCTATGTGGATTACGTGGGCTCCTGGGGGCCGATGATCACCGGCCACGCCGACCCCGAGGTGCTGGGGGCGGTGCGCGAGCGGCTCGACAACGGCCTGTCCTTCGGCACCCCTACGGCCATCGAGACCAGCATGGCCGACCTGATCTGCGAGATGATCCCCAGCATCGAGATGGTGCGGATGGTCAACTCCGGTACCGAGGCCACCATGTCGGCGATCCGCCTGGCTCGCGGCTACACCGGGCGCGACAAGATCGTCAAGTTCGAGGGCAACTACCACGGCCACTCCGATTCCCTGCTGGTGAAGGCCGGCTCCGGCGCCCTGACCCATGGCGAGCCCAGCTCCCCGGGGGTTCCGGCGGCCCTGGCCGAGCACACCGTGACCCTGCCCTACAACGATCCCGAGGCCGTCGAGGCCTGCTTCGAGGAGATCGGCGACCGGGTGGCCTGCATCATCGTCGAGCCGGTGGCCGGCAACATGAACTGCATTCCCCCGCAGCCGGGCTTCCTCGAGACCCTGCGCCGGGTCTGCGATCGCCACGAGAGCGTGCTGATCTTCGACGAGGTGATGACCGGCTTCCGCGTGGCCATGGGCGGCGCCCAGGCCCACTACGGCGTCCAGCCGGACCTCACCTGCCTGGGCAAGATCGTCGGCGGCGGCATGCCGGTGGGCGCCTTCGGCGGTCGCCGGGGCATCATGGAGAACATCTCGCCGCTGGGGCCCATCTATCAGGCCGGCACCCTGGCCGGCAATCCGCTGGCCATGGCCGCGGGCATCGCCCTGCTCGAGAAGCTGCGCGCGCCCGGCTTCCACGACGCCCTGGCCCAGAGGGTCGAGACCCTGTGCCATGGCCTCCAGGAGCGGGCCGACGCGGCGGGCATCGACATGATCACCCAGCGCGCCGGCGGCATGTTCGGCGTCTTCTTCACCGGCCAGAGCCGGGTCGACAACTTCGCCCAGGCCACCGCCTGCAATGGCGACGCCTTCCGCCGCTTCTTCGCCGCGATGCTCGAGCATGGCGTCTACATGGCACCCTCGGCCTTCGAGGCCGGCTTCATGTCCAGCGCCCATGCCCCGGAGGACATCCAGCTGACCCTGGATGCGGCCGAGGCCGCCTTCGCGACCCTGCACGAGGCCTGAGGCCGGCGGCGATGGCCACCCAAGGAGACACGCGATGACGCAGCGACCTTCCCCCGATCGCCCGGCCCGGGACGACCTGTCACTGGACGCCCTGGTCGAGGGCCTCGGCCGCTGGCACGGCCGGCACCGGATCGGCGACGCCGAGGGCACGCCCCTGAGTCGCGCCATGCGCCAGCGGGTGGCCGACGAGACCGCCGCCCTGACCGGGGCGATGAGCGGCGACGAGGATCGCCAGCGCCTGGCGTCCCTGACGCGCTGGCTCGAGGAGAGCCTGGCGCGCCTGGCTCCCGTGCTGGAGGCTCGAGAGCCGTGCCGGCTGCCGCGCAGCTGGGCCGTCGAGCACCCCGACAGTCGCCTGGTGGACGAGGGGCGGGTGGTGATGGCCAATGCCATCGACCGCGATCTGGCGGGCTTCGGGGCGGCGGTGGTGCAGGATCCCGCCGCCGATCTGGCCTCGCTGCTGGTGGGTCTCGAGGTGCGTGACGAGACGCGCCTGGCTCGCCGGGCCCTGGACGCCTACCTGCGGCTGACCGGCGACTACCGGGCCGGGCGGCTGCTGTCGGTGTGCCGCGTCCTGGAGTGTCTGGCCGGCGCCCGCCGTGCCCTGCGCCGGCTCGAGGCGATGCCGGGGGACGCCGAGCGCCCGGCCCTGCTCGCCGAGACCATGGCCGCCTGCCGGCGCTATCTCGAACTGGCCGAGCAGCACGCCGAGTTCCGGTTCCCGCCGCTGGTGGTCGGCGTGGGCGTGGCGGGCAGCGGCAAGAGCCGCTTCACCCGCAATCTGGTCACGCGGCTGGGGGCCGTGCGGCTGTGCTCCGATGCCGAGCGGCGTCGCCTCCATGAAGATAATCCACAGGCGGACGGCGACGATCCGGCTGTGGATATCTTCTCCGAGACCGCCACGCAGCGGACCTACCGGCGTCTCGCCGAGTGTGCCGGCGACCTGCTGGATGCCGGTCTGCCGGTGTGCGTCGATGCCACCTGCCTGCGCCGCGAACAGCGCGACCGCCTGCGCCATCAGGCCGAGAGCCGCGGCCTGCCGGTGCTGCTGGTGAGCTTCGAGGCGGACGAGGCGACCCTGAAGCGCCGGATCGTCAAGCGTGCCGACCGCCAGGGCGTCCCAGAGGCCGACAGCCTGGCCGTGCTGGCCCGCCAGACGGCGGCCTTCGAGGCCTTCAGCGACGACGAGCGGCTGCACCTGGTGCACCTGGACACCACCGCCGAGAACGCCGCCGAGACCCTCGCCGGGCTGATCCAGGAGCACCTCCACTGGCGCTGAGCCCGCCCCCCGGCCTCGACCCGAGGCCGGGGATTTCCCGCCGACTGTTTCATCGGCGTTGCATCTCCCGCCCGCTGCCTTTCTCTCGAAAATCCTCGTAATGCATTGATAAGCAAGGAATCATTACCAGGGCTCGGCGCAGTGTCGTGACTGCAACAGCACTGTGTACGCTCTGTATCAGCAGGTTAACCCCTTGATGGATAACGAGTTAATGGCGCCTTTCCGGGTCCCTGGTCGAGGGACTGTTTCATCTGCCTGACAGTATCGGCCGCGCCCTGGCGGCGCCCGCCTTTCCCGATCCCGTCTCGATCATTCGTGTTTCCCGATTCCGCCTTTTCCGACAGTGGCTTGCAAAAAGCTGGCACGCCACGTGCTCCGTATTGACTGCCTGCCGACGGGATCATCGAGGGCTCAGCGAGCGACCTTCGGCGTGCGCAGGCAGGAGGCAAGAAGGCCGGCCGCGCTGTCGCGGATCCTCCGGCGAGATGAAGGGAATTCAGCCGAATCGAACGGGAGAATGATCATGAAAGCTTATGCAATTGCGGGTACGTCCCTGCTGGCGCTGGTCATGGCGATTTCCACCGCCCATGCCAACCCCAGCAACGGCTTCGTCAAGGGCAACTCCACCCAGACCGTCAACTCGAACGCCTCGGCCACCGGCGGCGACAGCGGTGACGCCGACGGCGGCAGCGGCACCGGCACCGGCAAGGGCTACGCCAATGGCGGCGGCGGCGATGGCGGCTTCCCCGGCTGGAAGCGCCGCTACCACGGCGATGACGGCGGCGGGGACGGCGGCGCGGCCTCCGGCTTCGGCCAGGGCTCCGGCGGCAGCGGGGGCTCCACCGGCCGCGGCGGCGACGCCTGGGCGATGAGCGAGTCCTACAACACCTCGATCAATGTCATCTCTCTGCAGAAGATGCGTTCCACCGTCAACGGAGATGCCATCACGATTCGCGGCGGTCAGGGTGCCCAAGGGGCGCAGGGCGGCAGCGGTGGACTGGTCGTATCCGTCAGCGCCGGCGTCGGGCTCGGCGGCAATGGTGGCAATGCCAGGGGCGGACGCGGCGGCGACGTCGATGACACCGAGGCCAACGGCGACAATGGCGGCCTGGGGGCCGGTATCGGGCTGGGCCTGGGCTTCGGCGGCGGCGGCTCCGCGGATGCCGATGCGGATTCCGAGGCCACCAACAACAATGGCGCGGATGGCGGCTTCCCTCCCGGCCCTCCGTTTGATGTCCTGCGAGGAGGACGGGATCGTGACCGCTATGGTCGTGGCGGGAATAACGACCAGGATGCCGACTCCGATCATGCCTATGCCAAGGCCCATGCGGGCGGCACCGGCCGGGGCTATGGCGCCGGCGCCGGCACCGGCGGTGACGGCGGCGACGGCGGCTGGGCCAGCGCGGTGGCCGGCGATGGCGGCAACGCCAATGGCGGCGGCGGCGGCGGCGGCCAGGGCATCGGCGGCCCGGCCTATGCGGCGGGCGCCAACGGCGGCCACGGCGGCAATGGCGGCAACGGCGGCGCCGCGGTGCTCCGCACCGGCGCGGCCAGCGTCTCGGTGGCGGCCGGAGGGGTGTATGGAGGCGTCTCCAACATCAACAACTCCACCGGTCTCTACAACTCGCAGCTGGCCGGCACCAGCGTCTCTGCCCACAGCGGCGTGAGCATCGGCAACTGAGAGGCGTTCCGGCCCCTCGAGGATGGGAGGGGCCGTGCCGGGAACGGGCGGAGTTCGCTCCGCCGGTTCCCGGCGCTCGGCGCATAAGGTCAGGAGACACGACCATGAAACGATCAGGCTTTTCAGGGCGTTACATTCGATGTGCCGGCATTCTCCTGTCGGGAATGGCGGCGCTATCGTTCTGCGCGGCCGGCCTGGCGGCCGAGGCGCACCCTCAGGCATCAGCGGGGTTCGCGTCGCTCGGGGCCATGGAAGTCGGCGAACTCGAGACGGCCAGGGGGCGCGAGGGCGTCCAGTTCGAGCTGGTGAACGTGCAGAGCATCCAGGACATGGAGGCCACCACCAGCGGCTCGAGCTTCCGGGTCCGCAACGGCGACATGGTGACCGGCGACATCACCTTCGAGAGCGGCGCCATGGGGCATTACAGCGGCACCGGCATCTTCAACAACGTGACCGGCAATGCCAATGCCGTGAATAACGCTATCGGCATCAGCATCTATATCAACAACCCCTAGCCCGTCGTCCCCCTCGGGAGCGAGCGGGGGGCTTGTCGGAGGCTTCCACGGGAGGCGTCGATCATGAAGCGAGCGGTAAGCGTATCGGGCGTGATCCTGAGCGCCTGGCTGCTGGGGCACGGCACCGGGGCCGAGGCGGGTCCCGTCACCATCGCCAACCCCTTCGGCACCTTCCAGGTCGAGGCCAAGAGCCTCGCCGAGATCAGTTGGGAAGGCGTGGTACGCCAGCAGTACGACTTCAGCTGCGGCTCCGCGGCGGTCGCGACCCTGCTGACGCATCACTACGACCGCCCCACCACGGAAGCCCAGGTCTTCGAGACCATGATCCGCGAGGGCGACAGGGAGCAGATCGAGACCTACGGCTTCTCCATGCTGGACATGAAGCGCTATCTCGATGCCCAGGGGCTGCCCTCGGATGGCTTCGAGATCACCCTGGACGACTTCATCCGCATCGGGGTGCCGGCCATCACCCTGGTCGATACCGGCGGCTACAAGCACTTCGTGGTGGTAAAGGGCGTGGATGCGCGCCATGTCCTGGTCGGGGATCCCGCGGCCGGCACCGTGGTGGTGCCGCGGGAGACCTTCGAGACCCTGTGGAGCAACAAGGTGCTGGGCATTCGGTCCGAGGTCGAGTTGGCGAAACGCCACTTCAACAGCGAACGCGACTGGCGGGTCAGGCCCGCCTCGCCGCTGGAGGATGGCGTGCAGCGAGCCGGCGTGGGCTCCTATCTACTGTCATTGCCCGGCCGCCACGAGCTGGGCAGGTAACATCTAACGGGAGTTACCGACATGAAGACGTACCAGTGTGCGCGGTGTGGTATCCGGAGGAGGGCCACTAGCCTTCTGGTCGGCATGGCGCTGCTTGCCTCGTCGAGCGCCATGGCCGTGAGCCATATCACGCCTGAGCCCCCGGGCATCCTGTCGGGGGGTACGCATGACATCTACTATCGGGGCCATGTCATCGCCGATGCGGGGCTCGAGGAGTTGCGCGGCGGCTTCAGCCTGGGCGGCATGGAGCTCAACTTCGGGGCCCGGCTGACCACCATGATCAACGATCGCCTCCGCTACGAGACCCGGGTGGCCTTCACCCGCGCGGGTACCGAGGTGCTGTCTCGCCAACTGACGGACCTCCAGCCCAGCGGTCCCGCCGCCGCCCTGGTCGGGCCGGGGCAGTCGCTCGGCGCCGCGAGCATCAACGGCGCAGGGCTCGATCTGTCGGGGCTGGCCGACTTCTCGGGCGTGGTGGCCAACGGCCGGGGCGGTGGCATGATCGCCGCGCTGCATCGCGTCACCCGCGACGCCATCGTCAGCACCCTGGCCACCAACGCCAATGGTCAGGTGGTGGACAACACCATCGACATCAGCGTGCATATCAACAACATAGGCAGCCTTCGCGCGGCCAGGCAGCGGGACAGGATCGTCAATTCCCTGATCGGCCTGCCGCGCTGAGGGCGCAAGTACAAGTACCAAGGAAAAGGCTGCCAGACGGCAGCCTTTCCTTTGCCCGCTCCCCGCCGTGTCCTAGAAGACATTGAGGCCGATCGGCATGCGCAGGGTCAGGGTCGTGTCCGGCGCGTCTTCGGTGATGCCGAACTCCAGGTTGAGGTTCAGGGCCGAGTCCTGATTGAACTGGTAAGACCAGCCGAGCAGCATGGAGCCCACGTTGAGGCTCCGGGAACCCTGGGTGGTGGTGTTGCCGTTGTCGAGGTCGGTGAAGGTCGTATCCGTCTCCTCGATGAAGTCGTTCTTGTAGCCCAGCGTGAACGAGGACCGCGGGTTGATGGAATACGCCATGCCCAGGCTGATGCGCACCGCATCGCCAGGATCCACCTCGTCGATCACGAAGTCGCCCACCCGCTCGCCGACGTCGTCCTCCAGGTTGAATAGGTAGCCGATGTTGGCGAAGTAGACCGCCGGCGCCGAGGGCAGCAGCATCGTCAGGCTGGGCTCGATGGAGTGGAAGCCGGAGCCGGTGGGCAGCTCCTGCTCGATGCCGTCGCTGTCGCGGTCGACGTCGAAGGGGCCTTCCCCGGTGGTGGACTTGTAGCGCAGGTTGCCGACGAAGTACGGCGAGCCGGGGGGCGGGGTGTTGATCTGGTAGTGCAGGGCCGCCTCGATATCGCCCAGGCCGTTCCCGTCGCGGTTGTTGGGCACGTCGAACTGGTTCTCCTGGTCCACGTCGACGGTCGCGATCTGGGAGTCGTCCCGGTAGAGGTAGGGTACCTTGAGCTCCAGCTCGAGTCGGTCGGTCACGCCCAGGCGACCGGTGACGGAGGCCGTATAGGTATCGCGATCGATGTCCTCCGCCGCCAGGACCCCGATCTGCAGGGTGTTGAGGATCTCCACCCCGCGGAAGGTCAGCCGGTTGACGCTGGCATGCGAGTACTGGAATTCCGGCTCGATGACCAGGCGCCCCTTGGGCGTCAGCACCCCCCCGATATCCGGAATGGCCTGGATTTCCGGCGCCTCTCGTTGAGGGGGAGGCTGCTGCCCGACGGGGGTGAGGGTATCGTCGTCGGACGACTGGGCGAATGCCTGGCCGGATACCGCGACAGGCGCGAGAGCACTTGCCAGCACCAGGCTCTTGTAGTGACATTTCATTGGTATGCCCCTTGATCCCTTTGGATAGGCTCCTGAGTGCTCAGGAGGCTGGGAGGCCCTTGCCAAGCCTCGAGAATCAGCGTAGCCCAAACTCGCCATGCCAACGGCGTAGCGCGTGAGCTTTTGGTTACCTCCTCTGGGTGAGAATGATCGTTAAAAGCCCCGGCGTTCTTCATGCTCATGGCACCGGCGGAGCGCGATGCGCCTCAGCGTCCGGAAAAGCGGATGACCTTGGAAGCATGCAGGCTGTCGGCGCCCCCGGATGCCCCGTCCCCCTCGGGGTGTCGGCGTTGAATGCCGTGCTTTTCCATGAGCCTATAGAGGGTGACCCGAGAAATGCCCAGTTCCTTGGCGGCATGCTGAACATTGAAGGTATTGCGCGCCAGGGCGGCCATGACGACGCTGCGTTCGGCCATGTCCCGAGCCTCTTCCAGGCTGTCGGCGTATCGAGACCGGGAGGAGCGGCGCTCCAGCCCCAGGTCGGCGGGCCTGATCAGCGCATGCTCGCACATGACCATGGCACGCCGGACGCGATTGATAAGCTCGCGGATGTTTCCCGGCCAGTCGTATAGCCTCATCATCGTCAGGCTTTCGCGGGTGAACCCCTTCACCTGGGTGGACTTTTCGCAGGAGAAGGCATCGAAGAAATACCGGGCGAGAATCTCGATGTCCTCTCCCCTGTCCCTCAGGGGGGGCATCCTGATCTGGAGTACATTCAGGCGGTGAAAGAGGTCTTCCCGGAATTTGCCGTCCTCGACGGCCTTCTCCAGGTCGACATGGGTCGCGGCGAGGACGCGCACGTCCACCGCAATGTCCTGATGGCTGCCGACCCTCTGGATGGTCCGGTTCTCCAGGAAACGGAGCAGGTTTACCTGTAACTCGAGGGGAAGATCGCCGATCTCGTCGAGGAACAGGGTGCCGCCCTTGGTGCCCTCGATGATGCCGATCTTGCGCTGGCTGGCCCCGGTGAAGGCGCCCTTCTCGTGACCGAACAGTTCGGACTGGATCAGGTTCGTCGGCAAGGCGCCACAGTTGACGGCACTGAAGGGGCGGTGCGCCCTGGCGGAGCCCTGGTGGATGGCGCGAGCCGTGAGCTCCTTTCCCGTGCCGGATTCTCCCTGAATGAAGACCGGAGCATCGACGGCGGCCACCTTGTGGATGGTGCGATAGAGGCGCTTCATGATCGAGCTGGTGCCGACCATGTGGCACTCACGGTGCACCGGGTCGTCGGGGATGTCGTCTTCTCGACGTTCCAGCCGGGCGAGGGCCGCTATCCGATGGATTTCGTCCTCGATTGCCTCGGGAGTCACGGGGAGCACATGGTAGCCGAAGAACAGCCGGGCAATGATGCGGCACGCCGGCGAGGATTCCTGGGTATTAGCGGTGGTCAGGGCGATCCACCGGGTCGCGAACTCATTGATCAGCGTTTCGATGTCATGAAGCTGATTCAGGGAAGGCGTGTCCATGATCATGACGCCGACATCGAATTCATGCTTCTTCATCAGCTGCCACGCCCTTCCCAGTGTCGAGCAGCTTTCCATGCCTCCACCCATGCATGGAAGACTCGCTTCGATGGTTTCCTCGAGCAGGTCGACGATGAGGGTTCTATCGTTGATGGCCATGTCGATTCCCTGATGATTTTTATCCATGAATGCCATGGAAAATACAATGTTCGATGCGGTCCTACAGGAGGAAAACTAGCATCTTGCCGCCGCGCCATTGCATGATTTTCTTCATCTCAGGGAACTATTAATTGTCGGGTTTTCGTTCAGGAAAAGGCGGGGGAACGCCCAGGTTTTGCCGAGCCCAGTTGACCGCCTGCATGCGGTTGTGAACGTCGATCTTCTTGAAGATGTTATAGAGGTGCGACTTGACCGTATGCTCGCTGACGAAGAGCCGATCGGCAATCTCCATGTTCGAGGCGCCGGACCCCAGCAGGCCGATGATCTCCAGTTCGCGCTGCGTCAGCCCGCAGGCCGGACGATAGGCATTCAGCTGGTGTCGCCGGTAGAATGTCAGCATGCGGGCCATGAGGGTGCGTGACATCCATAGCTGGCCCTCGAGGAGGAGCCCCAGGCCCTTGCAGATCAGGGGCAGGTCGTCGTCCCGGTAGAAGACGCCCTGGAGGTGCATGCTGGCCAGGATCTCGACGGCATGGTCCTCGTCCCGCAGGTTGAAGGCGGCCAGGGCGCAGTGGGGCTGTTCGGCGGCCCGCCGCTGCCATGCCTGAAGGGCCGAGTCGCCGAGGTGATCGATATCCAGCAGGAAGAGCGGCCGTTCCGAGTCGGCGGGCTTACAGGCGGCCTCGGGTGACAGTATGGTCACCGGGCATTCCAGCTGTTGATGCAGGTAGTCCGCGAACAGCTGGGACTGGGGGTTCGATTCCGTGACCAGCTGGATCAGGAGGTTGTCCTCTGCCATGACCCTCATCTCCTCGAAGTAGCAAAGTGCCCCGTACCGCTGGCCTCGGCCGCCCTGATACCGAGTCCGGGTTTCAGTGTCGACTACTATGTAACATCGCGTAACTAACGTTTGGTTATATGCACGTTTATGCACAGCATGGTTGCTTTATATGCCCTTATAAACGCATATAAATCAGGAGCCTATTATTGTGAAAGTATTGTGACATCATGCTTCTGCTCGATCGTGCATGACGAATTTCATTCTCGGCATGCCCGCGGTCGCGTGTCGGGCCCTGTCGATTTTCCATTCATCGCGCCCCGGCTCCACACCCCCCTCACACTTCGACGAGAGGTAATATGACGACGACACTGGTGCTGGCCAGCGGCAATGCCGGCAAGCTGCGCGAACTCGGCGCACTGCTGACGCCGCTGGGCATGACGGTTCGCTCCCAGGCCGATTTTGCGGTCGACGAGGTCGAGGAAACCGGCCTGACCTTCGTGGAGAACGCCCTGCTCAAGGCCCGGGAGGCCAGCCGCGTCAGCGGCCTGCCGGCACTGGCCGACGATTCCGGCCTGGCCGTGGATGCCCTGCAGGGACGGCCGGGCATCTACTCGGCCCGCTTCGCCGGCCAGCCCCGCAGCGACGCGCGCAACAATGCCCGGCTGCTGGAGGCGCTGTCGGACGTTCCCGCCGGGCAGCGCACCGCCCGCTACTGGTGCGTGCTGGTCCTGCTGCGCCATGCCGAGGATCCCGTCCCCCTGATCGTGCAGGCCTGCTGGGAAGGCGCCATCCTGACGGCGTCGCGCGGCGAGGGCGGTTTCGGCTATGACCCGCTCTTCTGGGTGCCCGAACGCGGCGTCTCGGCCGCCGAGCTGCCCGCCGAGGACAAGAACCGCCTGAGTCACCGGGGGCGGGCCCTGAACGAGCTGCTCGCCGGGCTCGAGGCCCGGCCGCTGTCATGAGCGCGCCGCGACGGCCGCCCCTGGCCCTCTATGTGCATGTGCCCTGGTGCGTGCGCAAGTGCCCCTACTGCGACTTCAACTCGCACGGCGTGGGCGGCGGGGCCTCGCTGCCGGAAGACAACTATCTGCAGGCGCTGATCGGCGATCTCGATGCCGACCTGCCGCTGGCGGCGGGGCGCGAACTGGTCAGTGTCTTCATCGGCGGCGGCACGCCCAGCCTGATGTCCGCCGACTTTTACGCTCGCCTGCTGGAGGCCCTGGCGGCCCGCCTGCCCCTGGCCCGGGATATCGAGATCACCCTCGAGGCCAATCCGGGGACCCTGGAGCGCGGTCGCTTCGCGGGCTATCGCCGGGCCGGCATCAACCGACTGTCGATCGGCGTGCAGAGCTTCCAGACCCCGCAGCTGGAGGCGCTGGGCCGCATCCACTCCGGCGACGATGCCCTGGCCGCCGTGGCGGAGGCTCGCGAGGCGGGGTTCGACAACCTCAACCTGGACCTGATGCACGGCCTGCCGGGGCAGACGCCCGAGCTGGCCCTCGCCGACCTGGACCGGGCCCTCGCCCTGGGCCCGGAGCACCTGTCCTGGTACCAGCTCACCCTCGAGCCCAACACCGCCTTCCACTCGGACCCGCCGGCCCTGCCCCGGGAAGAGGTGCTCTGGGATATCCAGGACCTGGGCCACGAGCGGCTCGAGGCGGCCGGTCTCGGCCGCTACGAGATCTCGGCCTACGCCCGCCCCGGACGGCGCTCGCGACACAACCTCAACTACTGGCGCTTCGGCGACTACCTGGGCATCGGTGCCGGCGCCCACGGCAAGCTCAGCCAGCCTGCCGAGCAAGGGCTGAGCATCGAGCGACGCTGGAAGACGCGGCAACCCGAGGCCTACCTGCGTCGCCGCCGGGATCCCCGCGGCTTCGTGGCCGGGCGGATGCTGGTGCCGACGGAGGAGCTGCCGCTGGAGTTCGCCATGAACGCGCTGCGCCTCGTGGAGGGGGTGCCGATGGCCAGCTGGCAGGCTCACACCGGGCGGCCACCGGCGGAACTGCTGCAGCGCCTGGTCGAGGCGCGGAAAAAAGGACTTCTGGTGGAAGATGCGGAGCGGCTTCAAGCATCGCCCCGCGGTCTACTATTCTTGAACGAGTTGCTGGCCCTGATCGACGAGACGGGCTAGATGGAATGCACTCGTCAACTGGAGTCGACGAACCCATGACCAAGACCGTTCGCATGATCGCCCCGCTCGCCGCCGCCGCCCTGCTGGTCGGCTGCACCACCACCGATCCCTATTCGGGCCAGACCGAGCGCAGCAAGACCGGGACCGGGGCCGCCATCGGCGCCGTGGTCGGTGCCGCGGCGGGGGCCCTCAGCGGCGATGGCAGCACCAGCCGGCGCGATCGCGCCCTGATCGGCGCGGCCGTGGGCGCGGCCGCCGGCGGTGGCATCGGGGCCTACATGGACAAGCAGGAGCAGCAGCTCCGCCAGAGCATGGAGGGCACCGGCATCGGCGTGGAGCGCCAGGGCAACGACATCATCCTCAACATGCCCAGCAGCGTGACCTTCGGCTTCGATTCCAGCGATCTGACCATGCAGGCGCGTAACGCCCTGAACGATGTCTCCTCGGTGCTGACCCAGTATCCCGAGACCCGCGTCAATATCGCCGGCCATACCGACAGCACGGGAGACGCCGCCTACAACCAGCGACTCTCCGAGCGTCGTGCTCAGGCCGTCGGTGACTACCTGGCCCGCACCGGGGTCGCCTCGAACCGCCTCTACATGAGCGGCTACGGCGAGAACCAGCCGGTGGCGAGCAACCAGACCGAGGCCGGCCGCGCCCAGAACCGCCGCGTCGAGATCACTCTGACGCCCATCGCTCAACGCTGATCGCCTCTTTCCGGCCGGGCCCGCGGGCCCGGCCGCACCCCGGCGCCTCCCCGCAGCGTCGCTATGCCCTTGCGGCGTAACGGCGATCGTTTTACGTAATAAAAAGGAAGTTACGTATGTACCTGCTGTCCGAGCGTTCGCCGGGGGTAGGGGCATGCAGGCCCCGCTACTGCCGCGCACGCAGCCGAGGCGCAAGGCGATAGCGCCCCGCTGCCATGGCGAGGCGCGATAATCGGCGTCGACGGGCCGTGGCGCATCGATCCTCGATGCCTCGGGGGATGGGAAGGCAGGTGCCCGGGAGCGTGCGGCGACCCCGGGCGCGGGAAGGCTACTTGCCGATGCAGAAGCTGCCGAAGATCTCGCCGAGCAGGTCGTCGGCGCTGAACTCCCCGGTGATCTCGCCCAGCGCCTGCTGAGCCTCGCGCAGATCCTCGGCGAGCAGCTCGCCGGCACCGAAGCCGGCCAGCTGGCGCTCGCCGGCCTCCAGGGCCGTCCCGGCGCGATCCAGGGCGTCCAGGTGACGTCGCCGGGCCGAGAAGCGTCCCTCGGTGGTGGCGGAATAGCCCATCACCGCCTTGAGGTGCTCCTTGAGGCTCTCCAGCCCCTCGCCGGTCTTGGCCGACAGCCGCACCACCGGGGTGGCGCCGGCCGGGTCGAGCCCCGGCGATTCCTGGCTGGCATCCACCTTGTTGCGCACCAGGGTCAGTCGGCCGGGGTCGGCCAGGCGCTCGACGAAGGCTGGCCAGATGGCCATCGGGTCCACCGCCTCGGTGGTGGCGGCATCCACCATCAGCAGCACCCGGTCGGCCCGCTCGATCTCCTCCCAGGCCCGGGCCACGCCGATGCGCTCCACCGCGTCCGGCGTATCGCGCAGGCCGGCCGTGTCGATGACGTGCAGGGGCATGCCGTCCAGATGGATGTGCTCGCGCAGCACGTCCCGGGTGGTGCCCTCGATATCGGTGACGATGGCGGTGTCCTGCTCGGTGAGGGCATTGAGCAGGCTGGACTTGCCGGCATTGGGGCGCCCGGCGATGACCACGCTCATGCCCTCGCGCATCAGCGCCCCCTGAGCCGCGGCCGCGCGCACCTCGGCCAGCTCGCCGCGGATCGTGGCCAGCTGGTCGGCCACGTGGCCGTCGGCCAGGAAGTCGATCTCCTCCTCGGGAAAGTCGATGGCCGCCTCGACGTACATGCGCAGCTCGATCAGCCGCTGGACGAGCGCCTCGACCCGCCGCGAGAACTCGCCCTGCAGCGAACGCAGGGCGTTCTCGGCGGCGCCGCGGGAGCTGGCCTCGATCAGGTCGGCGATCGCCTCGGCCTGGGCCAGGTCCAGCTTGTCGTTGAGGAAGGCGCGCTCGGAGAACTCCCCGGGGCGGGCAAGGCGGGCCCCCAGCTGTACGCAGCGCTCCAGCAGCAGATCCATGATCACCGGGCCGCCGTGTCCCTGGAGCTCCAGGACGTCCTCGCCGGTGAAGGAGTGGGGGCCCTCGAAGAACAGGGCGATGCCCTCGTCGATCATCCCGTCGCGGCCGCGGAAGGGGCCATAGTGGGCCTGACGGGGGGGCGGGCACTCCCCCAGCAGCGGCTCGGCGAGCCGCCGGCAGGCGGGTCCCGAGACGCGAATGATGCCCACCCCGCCTCGACCCGGCGGGGTGGCCAGGGCGGCGATGGTGTCCTGGGGGTAGAGGCGCTCGGCCATCGGGTGACTCCTTGGATGAGGCGACGGGGCCATGCCGTGGAATGGCGATATTGTCCGCGGGGCGGGCCTGAAACGCCAGACCCCCGCCGGGGCGGGGGTCTGGAGCGGCGAGGGGCGGGCCCCTACTTGGTCTTCATGCCCTTGCCGATATCCGGGTCGGCCTCGATCTTGCGGGTGATGAAGTACTGCTGGGCGATGGAGGTGATGTTGTTCACCACCCAGTAGATCACCAGGCCGGCCGGGAACCACAGGAAGAAGAAGGTGAAGACGATCGGCAGCATCTTCATGATCTTCGCCTGGGTCGGATCCGGAGGCGTCGGGTTGAGCAGCTGCTGCACGAACATCGAGGCGCCCATCAGGATCGGCAGGACGAAGTAGGGGTCCTTCACCGACAGGTCCTGGATCCAGAACATGAAGGGCGCGTGGCGCAGTTCCACGGACTCCAGGAGCATCCAGTACAGGGCGATGAACACCGGCATCTGGACCAGGATCGGCAGACAGCCGCCCAGAGGATTGATCTTCTCCTTCTGGTAGAACTTCATCATCTCCTGGGACATCTTCTGGCGATCGTCGCCGTACTGCTCCTTCAGGCGCTGCATCTCCGGTCCCAGCTTGCGCATGCGCGCCATGGACTTGTAGGCCTTGGCGGACAGCGGCAGCAGGGCCGCCTTGACCAGCAGGGTCAGGATGACGATCGACCAGCCCCAGTTGCCGATCAGGTCATGGATGTGATCGAGCAGCCAGAACAGCGGGTTGGCGATGAACCACAGCCAGCCGAAGTCGACGGTCAGCTCCAGGTGCGGGGCGACCGCCTCCAGGCGATCCTGCACCTTGGGCCCCATGTAGAGCGTCGCCGCCAGGGTCGCCGCGCCGTCGGCGTCCAGGCGCTCGGTGGCCCCGGCGAAGGCCGCCACGTTGCGGCCCCGGGAGTCGGTGGTGGCGTAGTAGAGGTTCTGCTGGTCCTGGGGCGGGGCCCAGGCCGAGGTGAAGTAGTGCTGGATCATGGCGACCCAGCCGCCCTCGACGTCGCGGTTCTCGAAGTTGCCTTCCTTGATGTCCTCGAAGTCGACCTTCTCGTAGCGGGTCTCCGGCGAGGAGTAGGCGGCGCCGAGGAAGGAACGCATGCCCATCTTGGGACCGCTGGAGGGGTCGCTGCTGTCGTCCCGGACCAGCTGGCCGATGAAGCGCGCGGTCACCGGCGTCTCGCCCCGGTTGTTCAGGTGGTAGCTGACGTCCACGGCATAGCTGTCACGCGCGAAGGCGAAGCGCTTGATGATGTCGACGTCGTTGACGGAGGCATGCAGGTCCACCTCCAGCGAGCCGTCGCCCTCGTTCAGGCGATACTCGGTCTGTTCCGGGGTGAAGGTGATGCGCCCCTGGTGCCCCTCCAGCTGGAGCCCGGAGCGGGCCACATAGCTGCGCCGGCTGTTGTCGGACAGCAGCACGAAGGGCTCGCCGGAGTCGAGGGCGAACTTGTGCCGGGGCAGGGCGGCGTAGACGATATCGCCGCCCTGCGGGTCGATGCGCACGTCCAGGACATCGGTGGCGACGGCCACCAGGTCACGGCTGTTGCCGGCCGGCGCTTCGCCGGGGATGGTGCCGGCCATATCGTCGGCGGCCGGGCGCTCGGCGGGCACCGAGAGATCGTCGGCGCCGCCGTCGCCGGGGGCCGGCTGCGTCTCGCTCGTGATGCCCGGAGCCTGGGGCGCGGTGGCCACCTGGCCGTAATCCTGGTTCCACTGCACGACGATCAGGTAGGCGAGGATCGCCAGGGGAACCAGTAGGAGAAGTCGTTTTACGTCCATGAGGGATCTGCCCGATGGGTGGTGAACAATCCGATGGCGCGATGCCTGACGCGCACCCGACATACGCGAAAGCCTGCCGGGGGCAGGCTAGCGTGCGTGTGTCGAGCGTCGGGGCTGGATGCCGCGACGTCAAGCGGGGAGGCGTCTGGCCGGGTCATGCGCATGCAGGCTCCGGTCGCTGCCGGCAGTGCCTCATCGGCGATCTGCCGCGGGGGTGTCGGAGGCGCGGGCCTTTGCCGCCCTGGTCGCTTCGCGTTCCAGGCGCCGCCACATGCCATGCAGCTGGCGATGGACGGTCGCGTTGTCCAGCTCGTGCACGCCGCGCCTGGCGAGCAGCACGATATCCACAGCGGGTAACCGGTGCTGGCGATGACGGATGGACTCGCGCGCGAGGCGCTTGAGGCGGTTGCGGTCGACGGCTCGCCGCACGTTCTTCTTGCTGAAGATCAGGCCGAGGCGGGGATATCCCAGGGTATTGGGAGAGGCCAGGGCCATCAGCCCCTTGCCGTGGACCTTGTAGGCGGCCGTTTCGAAGACGCGCCGGTAGTCCCCGGCAGTCAGCAGTCGCAGCTGCCGGGGAAAGCCCTGACTGGACACGCGCGGTCCGCGATCAGGCGCTCAGGCGCTTGCGGCCCTTGGCGCGACGACGCGCCAGGACGGCACGACCGTTCTTGGTGGCCATGCGAGCACGGAAGCCGTGAGCGCGCTTGCGCTTGAGGACGCTGGGTTGAAAGGTGCGTTTCATAACTCGTTATTCCCACGTGGTTTTTGGAACAAATCGGCGATTCAGAGGCGCCCGGGTTCCGGTGGGGAATCCGGGTAGATTCGGCTCAGGACCGGAAATTGTAGTGATTGCGGGGCCTCGGCGCAATTTTTCCGGGGACGCAATCGTGCGCCGAGCGCTTGCGGAGGGCTCGGCGCGACCTTCGAGCGCGGGCAGGCGTCCACCGGTGGAAAGCGGTCCAATCGTTATTACGAATTTTATAGGTTTGTAGTGCCTTGTTATTACTATTGGGGACGAATGGTGTGGATAATTCGATATAGTATCCACAGATCAGGATGTTGCGATTTTTATATCGCTGTGGGCAAGTGGCGGACGAGCGTCGGAGGAGCGGTGGACGGACGGTGCATGAATGAGGCGCTTGTCCACATGCCGAGGGGTATCCCCGAAATCCCGGCAGCTTGTCCGCACCCTGGCCGCCCGGTTTTCCACAGCGCATCCGGGGGCAGGGGTTCATGTGGATAACCCGGCGGCAGGACGATACAATGCCCGGTCGTTCTTCAATCGAATGGTGAGGTCGCGTGTCGCTCGCTCTCTGGCAACAGTGTCTGGATACCCTGCAGGACGAACTGAGCTCCCAGCAGTTCAACACCTGGATTCGTCCGCTTCAGGCGGAGGAGGGGGAGTCCAACCAGTTGCGGCTGCTGGCTCCCAACCGCTTCGTGCGCGACTGGGTCAGCGACAAGTACGCCAAGCGCATCAGCGAGCTCATGCGCGAGCTGGCCCCCGCCAAGCCGCCCAAGGTGGTGCTGACGGTGGGCAGCCGCCGGGCCGCGGCCCCCGCCCCCCAGCCCCGCGAGCTGGGGGACCCGGTCTCCGCGGCGCCGCGAGCCCCCGCCGTGCACACGCCGCCGCGGGGCGATGTCGCCGACGAGAGCGAGATCGAGCAGGCCGTCGAGGAGCCCGAGCCGCCGCGCCGTCCCGGCGGCGAGCGCCAGGTCCAGGTGGAGGGCAGCCTCAAGCACAACAGCGGCCTCAATCCCAACTTCACCTTCGAGACCTTCGTCGAGGGCAAGTCCAACCAGCTGGCTCGGGCCGCCTCGCGCCAGGTCTCGGAGAATCCCGGCGGCGCCTATAACCCGCTGTTCCTCTACGGGGGCGTGGGCCTGGGCAAGACCCACCTGATGCACGCCGTGGGCAACGCCCTGGCCGGACGGCGCGAGAATGCCCGGGTGGTCTACCTGCACTCCGAACGCTTCGTCGCCGACATGGTCAAGGCGTTGCAGCTCAACGCCATCAACGACTTCAAGCGCTTCTACCGCAGCGTCGATGCGCTGCTGATCGACGACATCCAGTTCTTCGCCGGCAAGGAGCGCTCCCAGGAGGAGTTCTTCCACACCTTCAACGCCCTGCTCGAGGGCGGCCAGCAGATGATCCTGACCTCGGACCGTTATCCCAAGGAAATCAGCGGGGTGGAGGAGCGGCTAAAGTCCCGGTTCGGCTGGGGGCTGACGGTGGCCATCGAGCCCCCGGAGCTCGAGACCCGGGTGGCGATCCTGATGAAGAAGGCCGACCAGGCCAAGGTCGACCTGCCTCACGATGCCGCCTTCTTCATCGCCCAGAAGATCCGCTCCAACGTCCGCGAGCTGGAGGGCGCGCTGAAGAAGGTCATCGCCGATTCGCACTTCATGGGCAAGTCGATTACCCAGGATTTCATCCGCGAGTCGCTGAAGGACCTGCTGGCCCTCCAGGACAAGCAGGTCGGCGTCGACAACATCCAGCGCACCGTGGCCGAGTACTACAAGATCAAGCTGGCCGACCTGCTTTCCAAGCGTCGCTCGCGTTCGGTGGCGCGGCCGCGTCAGGTCGCCATGGCGCTGGCCAAGGAGCTGACCAACCACAGCCTGCCGGAGATCGGCGACGCCTTCGGCGGCCGCGACCACACCACGGTGCTGCATGCCTGCCGCAAGGTGCAGGCGCTTCAGGAAGAGAGCGCGGACATCCGCGAGGACTACAAGAATCTGCTGCGGCTTCTGACCAGCTGATTCCCCGTTGAACGATCGACCGGTCGGGTCGCCGGCCTCAATACCCTCCAGGACAAGAGAAGTTGGAGACGACATGAAATTTTCCATCTCCCGTGAAGCGCTGCTGCGCCCCCTGGCGCTGGTCGCCGGTGTGGTGGAGCGCCGCCAGACCCTGCCGGTACTGTCGAACGTGCTGATCCAGGTCGAGCAGGACCAGGTCGCGCTGACCGGCACCGACCTCGAGGTCGAGCTGATCGGGCGCACCGTGGCCAGCCAGGTGGACGAGCCGGGCGGCATCACCGTGCCGGCGCGCAAGCTGATGGACATCTGCAAGTCGCTGCCGGACCAGTCGGAGCTCCAGCTCTCCCTGGAAGATGGGCGAGCCGTGCTGCGCAGCGGGCGGTCGCGCTTCACCCTCTCGACCCTGCCGGTGGCCGAGTTCCCGAGCATCGAGGACGGCCAGAGCAGCGTCGAGCTGAGCCTGCCCCGGGGCACCCTCAAGCAGCTGATCGACGCCACCTCCTTCGCCATGGCGCAGCAGGACGTGCGCTACTACCTCAACGGCATGCTGCTGGAGTTCGGCAGCAACCTGGTGCGCTCGGTGGCTACCGACGGCCATCGCCTGGCGATGTGCTCGCGGCCGGCCGAGATCCAGGTCGAGCCGGCCCAGAAGCTGATCGTGCCCCGCAAGGGCGTGCTCGAGCTGGTGCGCCTGCTGGACGACGGCGAGGATCCGGTCAGCCTGACCCTCGGCGCCACCCATATCCGCGCCCATACCGGCGACTTCACCTTCACCTCCAAGCTGGTGGACGGCAAGTTCCCCGACTACGAGCGTGTGGTGCCCCGCGGCGGCGACAAGATCTTCATCGCCGATCGCGCCGAGCTTCGCCAGGTGCTGTCGCGTACCGCCATCCTCTCCAACGAGAAGTACCGCGGCGTGCGGCTCAACCTGGAGGAGGGCAACCTGCGGGTCATGGCCAACAACCCCGAGCAGGAGGAGGCCGAGGAAAACGTCGGCATCGAGTATGCCGGCCCGGCCATGGAGATCGGCTTCAACGTCGGCTACCTGGTCGATGTCCTCAACGTGCTCGACGAGGATCGGGTCCAGATGACCCTGGCCGACCCCAACAGCAGCGCCTTGATGGAAGAGCCGGGTGGCGGCGACGCCCTCTACGTCGTCATGCCCATGCGCCTCTGACGGCCGGCGCCGTCCATGCCCCTCGATCGCCTCGCGTTCCAGGGCCTGCGCAACCTGCAGGCCCTGGAGCTGGAGCCCGGGCCGCGCATCAACCTCTTCACGGGCGCCAACGGCAGCGGCAAGACCAGCCTGCTGGAGGGCATCCATGTGCTCGGCATGGGGCGCTCCTTCCGGACCCGCCAGCTGCGTCACGCCATTCGCCATGACGGCGAGGCGCTGACCCTGCACGGGCGCCTGGCCGGCGAGCCGCCGGTGTCCCTCGGCGTGCGCCGTCGCCGGGAGGCCGACGAGCTCGAGCTGCGCCTGGCCGGCGAGCGGCTGGACCGGGTCTCGCGGCTGGTCGAGGTGCTGCCCCTCCAACTGATCAACCCCGATGCCTTCCGTCTCCTGGAGGGCGCGCCCGCCGGTCGCCGAGAGTTCCTGGACTGGGGCGTGTTTCACGTGAAACGCGACTTCCTGGGCGCCTGGCGCCGCTATCGGCGCGCGCTCAAGCATCGGAATGCCCTGCTCAGGCATGGTAGAATGAGCGATGCTTCACTGGATGCCTGGGAGCAGGAGTTGGTGCAGTGGGGCGAGCAGCTGGACGCGCTGCGCCGGGAGTGGATGGCGGCCTTCCAGCCGGTCTTCGCCGAGACCCTGGCAGGCTTGATCGAGCTTCCCGGCCTCGAGTTGCGCTATGCCCGGGGCTGGGACCGCAAGCGCTCCCTGGGCGAGGTGCTGCGCCAGGGGCGGGATACCGATCGCCAGATGGGCTTCACCCAGCAGGGACCGCAGCGGGCCGATCTGGGGATTCGCCTGGATCGTCGGCCGGCCATCGAGGTGCTGTCGCGGGGGCAGCAGAAGCTGGTGGTGAGCGCCATGAAGCTGGCCCAGGGGCGCCTGCTGGAACAGGCCACCGGCCGATCCTGCGTCTACCTGATCGATGACCTTCCCGCCGAGCTGGACAGCGACCATCGCCGCATCTTCTGCGCCTGGCTGGAAGCGATGCGCTGCCAGGCATTCATTACCAGTGTCGACCCGGAGGCCCTGGCCGGCCCGTGGAGCGCGCAAACGCCGGTGGCGATGTTTCACGTGAAACAGGCCGAATCGGGGCAGGGGCAGCTGCTGCCAACGGACAGACAGACTTCATGACGGAGTAGTCAATGAGCGAACAGGCTTACGACTCATCGAGCATCAAGGTCCTCAAGGGCCTGGATGCGGTACGCAAGCGGCCCGGCATGTACATCGGCGATACCGACGATGGGACAGGCCTGCACCACATGGTGTTCGAGCTGGTGGACAACTCCATCGATGAAGCCCTGGCCGGTTACTGCAGCGAGATCCGGGTGGTCATCCACCCCGACGAGTCGATCACCGTGAGCGACAACGGTCGCGGGATTCCCACCGACGTCCACGAGGAAGAGGGCGTGTCGGCGGCCGAGGTGATCATGACGGTGCTGCACGCCGGCGGCAAGTTCGACGACAACTCCTACAAGGTGTCCGGCGGTCTTCACGGCGTCGGCGTCTCGGTGGTCAACGCCCTGTCCGAGGAGCTCAAGCTGACCATCTGGCGCAACGGCCTGGTGCACGAGCAGGTCTACCATCATGGCGTGCCCGCCGCCCCCCTCGACGTGGTGGGCAAGACCGAGCAGTCCGGCAGCCGGGTGCACTTCCGGCCGTCCTCCGAGACCTTCCACAACATCGAGTTCCATTACGATGTCCTGGCCAAGCGGCTGCGCGAGCTGTCCTTCCTCAACTCCGGCGTCGCCATCCGCCTGATCGACGAGCGTACCGGCAAGGAGGAGCTCTTCCACTACGAGGGCGGCCTCAAGGCCTTCGTCGACCACCTGAACACCAACAAGACGGTGCTCAATCCGGTGTTCCACTTCAACGTCGAACGCGAGGACGGCGTGGGGGTCGAGGTGGCCATGCAGTGGAACGACACCTTCGCCGAGAACATCTTCTGCTACACCAACAACATCCCCCAGCGCGACGGCGGGACTCACCTGGCAGGCTTCCGCGCCTCGCTGACGCGGACCCTCAACCACTACATCGACGCCGAGGGCCTGCTCAAGAAGTCCAAGGTCAACACCTCGGGCGACGATGCCCGGGAGGGCCTGACGGCGATCATCTCGGTCAAGGTGCCGGATCCCAAGTTCTCCTCCCAGACCAAGGACAAGCTGGTCTCCTCGGAGGTCAAGACGGCGGTGGAGCAGGAGCTGGGACGGCTGTTCGCCGACTACCTGGTCGAGAAGCCCAACGAGGCCAAGGCCATCGTCAACAAGATGCTGGACGCGGCCCGGGCGCGGGAGGCGGCGCGCAAGGCCCGCGACATGACGCGCCGCAAGGGCGCCCTGGACATCGCCGGCCTGCCCGGCAAGCTGGCCGACTGCCAGGAGAAGGACCCCAGCCTGTCCGAGCTGTTCCTGGTCGAGGGCGACTCGGCCGGCGGCAGCGCCAAGCAGGGGCGCGAGCGGCGCACCCAGGCGATCCTGCCGCTCAAGGGCAAGATCCTCAACGTGGAGAAGGCACGCTTCGACAAGATGCTGTCCTCGGCGGAGGTGGGGACCCTGATCACCGCCCTGGGCTGCGGCATCGGCCGGGAGGAGTTCAATCCCGACAAGCTGCGCTACCACTCGATCATCATCATGACCGACGCCGACGTCGACGGCTCTCACATCCGCACCCTGCTGCTGACCTTCTTCTTCCGCCAGATGTCGCAGCTGATCGAGCGCGGCCACGTCTTCATCGCCCAGCCGCCGCTGTACAAGATCAAGCGCGGCAAGCAGGAGCTCTACCTCAAGGACGAGCAGGCGTTGACCGACTACCTGACCACCACCGCCCTCGACGGGGCGCGGCTCCACGTCAACGCCGACGCGCCGGGCATCGCCGGCGAGCAGCTGCAGGCGCTGGTCGACCAGTACCGGGACGTGATGCGCCGCATCGACCGCCTGTCCCGCGTCTACCCGGACGTGGTGTTGCGCAAGATCGTGCACGCCGCGCGGCTCGAGGGCGAGGCGAGCCTCGGCGATCGGGTCACCATGCAGAAGTGGATCGATTTCCTGCAGGCCGAGATGGACTCCCTGGTCGCCTACGAGGGCGGGCCGCGCTACACCTTCCGCCTGGAGGAGGACACCGAGCGGGGCTTCTTCCTGCCGGCGGTGACCCTGGTCGCCCACGGCGTGACCAGCGACTACGTGTGGGGCGTCGACTTCTTCACCAGCGCCGACTACCGGGCCATCTCCGGGCTCGGCGAGACCCTGGACAACCTGCTCGAGGCAGGCGCCTTCGTGGCCCGTGGGGAGCGCCAGAAGTCGGTCGACAGCTTCTACGACGCCCTGGAGTGGCTGATGCAGGAGGCTCAGCGCGGGCTCTCCATCCAGCGCTACAAGGGCCTGGGCGAGATGAACCCGGAGCAGCTGTGGGAGACCACCATGGATCCCAACACCCGTCGCCTGATGCGGGTGTCGATCGAGGACGCCGTGGCCGCCGACATGATGTTCAACACCCTGATGGGCGACGAGGTGGAGCCGCGCCGCGACTTCATCGAGCGTAACGCCCTGGCGGCGAACCTGGACATCTAATCCGGGCTGCGCCCGGAGCCATAAGCCCTAAGCTTTAAGCCGTAAGAAAAACCGCCCCATGGCAGATGCCGTGGGGCGGTGTCTTTTGGAGCCAGCTAAAGAGCTTCCTCCTTGATCATCCATCGAGCAGAGGAGCAGCGAAGGTCGGCGCAAGTCCGGTCAGCGGGCTCTCGAGGTCGCTAGAGAGGCCGGGTGGCGGAGTGGGGCAGTCACGAGTCCAGCGATAGGCTAGGCCCGAGGCCAAGGCTTCGGGTTGCGCTTTTTTCGATGCGTTACATGCTGTCCACTCGCACCTCGCACCTCGCACCTCGCACCTCGCACCTCGCACCTCGCACCTCGCACCTCGCACCTCGCACCTCGCACCTCGCACCTCGCACCTCGCACCTCGCAGCCTTATGGCTGCCCCTCGAGCAGCCAGTCGACGAAGGCGGCCAGGTCGACGAAGACTCGCGTATGACCATCCTCCGCCAGCGCCGGATGCTTGGCCAGGGTACGCTCGCCCTTGCCCGTGCGGACCAGCGCCGGCCGGCAGCCCACGGCCTCGCCGGCCTCCAGGTCGCGCAGGCTGTCGCCGACCATCCAGCTCCCCTCGAGGGTCGCCAGCCCCAGCTCGTCACGCAGCCGCGTCAGCAGCCCCGGCAGGGGCTTGCGACAGTCGCAGCCGTCGTCGGGGCCGTGCGGGCAGTGGACGATCCGTGCGAGCTCGCCGCCGGCCTGTCCGACCAGTGAGCGCAGCCGGTCATGCATGGCGGCGAGTGTCGACTCGTCGTAATAGCCCCGGGCGATGCCCGACTGGTTGGTGGCCACCGCCACCGTCCATCCGGCCCTAGACAGCCGAGTGATGGCGTCGATGGCCTGGGGGTAGGGCAGGAACTCGTCGAGCGACTTCACGTAGTCGTCTGAGTCCCGGTTGATGACCCCGTCGCGGTCGAGGATGACGAGCTTGTCGGCATGTGGCATGGCGGGCTCCAGCAGGCGTGGCGAATGGCGGGAGTGTTTCACGTGGAACACATACTGCCAAGGGGCGAGGGGCGAGGGGCGAGGGGCGAGGGGCGAGGGGCGAGGGGCGAGGGGCGAGGGGCGAGGGGCGAGGGGCGAGGGGCGAGGGAAGAGGGAAGAGGGAAGAGGGAAGAGGGAAGAGGGAAGAGGGAAGAGGGAAGAGGGAAGAGGGAAGAGGGAAGAGGGAAGAGGGAAGAGGGAAGAGGG